>NZ_JBIPMD010000173.1:0-7405 GCF_044369315.1 Silvanigrella sp. | reverse complement strand
CAATATATTGAAGTTTACTACAATCGTGTTAGAAAGCATTCGTCGAATGGATATCTGTCTCCAGTTATATTTGAAATAACTAGACCAATGAAAAAGGTCGGTTAATTGTGTCTATAAAATTGGGGGGAAGATCATATTTCGATTTTTTAATTTCTTGAAACTCTGTATTTGATTCGTCAAACCAATCTTTATTTGAAGTTTGCTCAATTTTTTTACCAAACTCTGGTGAAGAACTTGCAACAATATCATTTTCAAATGCCATGTTTTTATTTGATTCACTTTTAATTTTCATTCTAATTACGAGTGTTTTGCCAAATAAAGCCTCATCCAGAGTTTGACAGCCTGTAATAAATGTAAGAAAATTAGATATTACTAATAAATAGAAATATTTTTTAAACATTCATATCTTCCTATAGAGTGATTCAAAAGAATGACACTATACTTTTTGTTTAATTGAATTTAAGATAATTAATTAATTTTATTTTAAATTTTTTATTATTCCTAAATATGAACTTTTTAAATTACATATTTTATTATAAAAAATTTAAAATTTAAAACTTTTTAGTTTAAATTGAATTAAAAATATAATTCAATTGGTAAAATTGTGATAAAGAAATTTTTAATATATTTCAATTTTTTATTAAAAAAAAATCATAATCTTTGAAAGATATTTTTCTTTGAGGTTTTGTATCTAAATAAAGTGTATTTATGAATACAAAATAATTTTATAGCTAATTTTAATTGTTTAATTATAAGGAGAATTATTAAAGGGAGTTTAAAAATTACATATTTTTTAGATATTCATTTCTTTATTTTTAATTTTTAGTGTTGCCTAGAATTACTTCTACAGCATAAACATTATCTTTCATTCCATTTTTTCCAAAATACTTTAGTTTAAAATTTTTATTTTCAAAAGAAGCATCTAAAGAATCGATATTTATAGGTTCTGTGAAATTTAAGTCATTTAGGACTTCTATTTCTGTGTATTCAGAGTTGTTTAAATTGTATTCAGAACTGTATATAAGAATTTTTGTTCCTTTTGGAACTCCTTGTAATTGTATCTTTGTTACATAGTCATAACAACCCGCTTTATAAAGTGGAATTTTTCTATCAAATGAGGTGGCTAAGCCACAAACCAAGCTTTCGTAATTATAATTTTTATTATAAAATAGAACTCCCCCATTATTATGCCATTCGACATATTCTATAGCATTTCCATGAGTAATGTTATCTACAGCTATAAAATTAGGAATTCTTTTTGAATTGGGTTTGCAATATTTTTCTTCTCTTTTTTTTAATTTAAAAAATTTATTATCTTCTTCGGAGTGGGGTGTATAAGGTATTCCATGAAATTGGTTCATGACAAATATTCTGTCCCAGGAATTATAAAATGGAGAAGCCTTTTCTGTGGATAAAGGGATATCTTTCCATCTAGAGTAACATCTATAGTCATGACTCATATAGGTGTCACCTAAGCTCCAATAATTTTCTACTGAAATCTCTTGGCCAAAAATAACGTGGACTTCTCCAGAATCAATTTGAAAATAGCCCGAATTTTTCTCATTTTCGGAGATAATAAAAAGTCTTTGGTTTTTTTGAATAAGTTCATTCAATGTAGGCCAATTACTCCGATCGTTCCATTTTTGAGGATTAAAAACATATTTTGGAAGATCTTTGATTTGATTTAATGCTCTTTTTAAAAAAACTTTACTGCTATGATCTTCTAAAAATAATGTCAAAACTTCATTTGGATTATTTTCTAAGAAGGGAATAATGGTGTTATTCATTTCTTCTACAAAAGTTCCATATTCACTTAATAAACAAGTTTTATGGCATAAATAAATATCATCATTATAATCATATAAATCAAGCATAAGTCCTCTAACGCCTAATTCTAATTGTTTAGAGATTTTAATTCCATATTGATTTGAAAAATTAGAATAATTTGAATAAGCATTATGCGCTACAAGCCAAGTATATTGATTAAATGGTTTATCATAATTTGGCACATAATCAGGCCTTGGGACATAGTCTTTAAATTCTAAACAAAAAATGTGAAATTGTATAAAAAATAAAAATATAAAAGCAAATAATTTTAATAATATTGATTTTTTCATAATTTTTTCCTGGGTTTTATAGGTGTTTATTTTATAATAAATTATGCATTCAATTTCAAGAAAAATTATTTTTATTTTTATGCTTTATTTTAATTTAATTTGATAATATTAAGAACTGTTTGTAATTTTTTTGAAATAAAAAATAAATTTAAAATTATATATTTTGAATGGTACCAAAAAACTTAGAAATTATTTTAATAAACATGTGTGTTTTTCTTTAAAATTTTGATTTTAAACAGTACGAATTTTCAGAAGGTAATTTTTTTTCTAAAAAGAAATTATTTACTACATGATATATGCAACCACTTACGTCTGAATTATAAGCGCCATGTCCGCTTCCTTCATAGTAAAGAAGGAAACTACCAGGGATTTGTAGTTTTACAAATTCTGCCCACTTTAAAGGAGTTGCAATATCATTTGCAGTAGAAACGATTAATACAGGTTGTTTTATTTTGATATTAAGAGGTTTAGCGGAGATATTTTTTATGTTTTTCCATCCCAAACATTTATTTAGAAAAAACCAGCTTGCAATATTTTTTCCAAATATAGGAGACTCTTTTTTAAATTCTTCCATAATAGAAGAATACTCTGACCATGTTTGTATACTAGAAGATGGGTAATCTAAACAGTTTACAGTTATGGTTTGTGAAATATTTATATCACTTGAATTTTGTTCTACTAAATTAATTAATGTTTTAAGATCGTTATTTTGTAATTTATGAATAGCTTGAGCAATATTGAGCCAATCTTTTTCATTTAAATAAAGAAGTTGATAGATAGAAATTAAAAATATATCCCCTGTAAAATCTTCCTTTACATTTGTGCTAGGATTGGTATATTTTATTGGATTTTGATTTAATTTTGTTTTTGTATCGAGAATTATTTTAATTATATCTTTATTATGTAATTCGCTACTAGGATTATTTTTGTTGTAATTTACAAATTCATTTAAAACTTTATGAGCTTCTTTTGCATTTGTTTTTAAATGTTCTAATAATGATTGGCTATAATCAGTAACACTATCTAAAACTAAAGCTCTACTATTATTTGGATACAGTTCCGCATATTTTGAGGCAATATAAGTACCATAAGAAAATCCCCAAAAATTTAATTTTTCTTCATTTAAAGCTTTTCGAACAGCTTCTATATCATGAGCAACACTTACTGTGTCAATATGATTTATAAATTCGCCTGTTTCTTTAAGGCAGGATTCATATAACTTTTGGCTAGACTGCAATACGGATTGAAACTCAGCTTCATTATTAGGAAATGTTATATCAAATGAAGAGGAAATTGGGCATTTAATTGGTGTAGAATCCCCAACTCCACGTGGGTCAACTCCAATAATATCAAATTTTGATTGTAAGGCATTAATATTATATAAATCTTTTGCTAAATTTAAGGATGAACCTCCTGGTCCACCTGGATTTACAATAAGAGACCCTATTCTATTTTGAGGATCTGTTGCTTTAGATCTAAGCAAAGAAATAGTAATATTTTCTCCATTTGGATTATCCCAGTTTAAAGGAACATCCATTTTTCCACATTCAAATTTTACCGTTTTTTTAATTTTTAATTTATGATCTTCAATTGTCTTATCGCATGAGTTCCATTTAATAGACAATATTTTTGCATTTTCGTTTTTAATAGATTTTTCATCTAAATTTTCATCAGAATTTGATGGTTTTTTACAACCAATAATTGCTGAAGAAATTGATACTAAAATAATAAAATTCTGAATATTTTTATGTGCCATTTTTTTCTCTTTCAAGAAATTATTTATTTTTAAAGCAGTTTAATAGGTTCTATTACATAAATTTTAAATCTGTCACATTTTCCGATAAATCGTGTCATCAACAAATCCAGATTAAACGTTTGAGCTATAGTATGAAAGAGATTAAGAGTTTAAGAATGTAAAAAAAGTAACATTATTTGATCAAATAATGTTACTTTAAATTAGTTTTTTTTATGTTCGTCTTGCAGTTTTGATGGTTTTTTTAAAATTTTGAAACGATCAAGAACATTGGATAGTGTTGGCAAGTTTTCTTGGATATTTGTTGCAACAGAATCTTTGGCAGCAACCGCAGCAGACTGAACCGCATCTTGAACTAATGACACCATGATATCGAATAGTCCTGGACGTTTTGGTGGGGTGGAAATTTTTTGAGTGGAGCGATCTTTGCGTTTATCGTTAGCTGTTTTGGCAGCATGGCGAGCAGCATCAATGGCATCTTTTGCTCTTTCATCCCTTCTATTGAATTTATCTGTTGTTTGACGATTTGTGGCGCCATCTTGTTGGTGTTTGTGACCTTGTTGGTACGATGCTTTACGCTGCTCGAAAGGTTTTTGATTGAAACTTGCAGTTTGGGATTTGGAACCTTCTTTTGCAGTGATTTCTTCTTTTGGCTCGTTTTCTGGGCGTGGGTAAAGTTTAGCTGTAAATGCAGTTGTCGAAACATTGTCTTTTTGAACAGGAGTTTCGATTTCGTATTTTTTAGTAACTTTTTGAATTGGCTCTTGAGCAATTGTCTCAGGTTTAGCAATAGGAGTTGTATCTTCTACTACAGCTGTGACTTCTTCTTCTTCTTCGTAAGACACACCTATTCTCTTTACTTTTCCACTAGACTCTAAAGGATATTCTGAAATATCTTTCATGTTAAAATAATTTTTATCGGGATGAGCTATATGAATTTTAAAGCCCAATATATTTTCAATCGCTTTAATATTAAATCCATAGTCTTCACAAATAAAAGAAACAGCAATAGGATTTTTTGCGCCTTCTATTCTACAAATACGGTTCATAAATGTGCTTGGGGAGTCTGGTAAATCAAAGTTATAAATACAACTTAATTCACGTATTCCAAGAGATTTTGAAATGGCGTCTGTTGTCACAATTACATTTACATCACCTGATTTTATAGATTTTATCAAAGCAATTCTTTTTTGAGAACTCATTTGTGATGTAATAAGCTCTACTTTAACTCCATTTCCATGAAGTTTAAAGGCAATCCATTCTGCGACAGGTTTTGTATTTGCAAAAATAGCGGCACAATTAGGTTTGTGAGTTTTAAGATGTCCAAGTAAAACTTGAAATTTTTGCGTTGCTTGTAATGCATGAGCAAATTGTTTTGGTTGTCTTTCTTTAATTTGGCTTGGCAAAGTTGTGATGTATTCTGGATCTTCAAGAAATTTAAATGAAAACTCTCTTACATAGGGAGAATTTTCATTTGCAGAAATAATTTTTTGTGTTCTTTCCTGTGGCAGTTCAGCAAGAGTTAATTCTAAATCTGAAATGGATTCTTCATTTGAAAAACTTTGTGCTTCAAAAGCAAAATATAAGCCGACATTTTTAGACTTTATAGACTTGTTTTGAATCGCTTTATTCAAACTTTTAGGCGTAGAAACCAATACGTCTATAGGTTGGGCAAGCTCTGTTTCTTTAATTTCATCTTCGTCTAGTTTTGAAATAGATATTCCTAAACTCTGGAAAATAGAGTGGCTTGCTTTATATAACTCATCTGCTTTGGATTGAGTGGGGCTGATAAAAAGAACAGAAGGAGAATGGGCAGCTCCTTTAGGCAAGCTTTCGGATAAAATTTTAGAGGCTGCTGTTACTGTTCCAATTAAAAAACCTTCTACTTGTTTGGGTTTGATGAGCAAAACATCGGATCCCCTAAGAGAAGCAGACAATGCTTTTTGAAGAGTTTCATTTGGTTCAGAAAATCCCGCTTTTTTAATAGCTTCAATGATAAAATCATTCGCTATGATGTTTTCAAAACGGACTCTTTTTTTTGCGTTTTCGGACTCGTCAGGCACAACGTAACTTGGAGCTGGAGATAATTCTGCCTTTAAAACTTTAAGCTTAGGTTCTTCTTTATTAGGAAGAGTATAAGATGTTACCTTTTTTTCTTCCAACTTTACAGGAGCTTCTATTTTTACAACGGGCTCCTGTTTTATTGTCTCAATTTCAATATCTGGAAATAATGTATTTTGAGGCAAAATTTCAGATTCTTTAACTATTTTAGCATTCGATGCTGTTTTTTTCTTAACTGCTGGTTTAACAACTTCTTGTTTAACCGCTTTTTCCTTTTTAACAGGAACTTCTTTTGCCTTTTTAGGCACCTGTTTTTTTAGGGTTTTATCCTGTTTAGTTGTTTTGGAAGTTTCTGCTTTCTTTGATTTTGGAGCAGCAACATCCGATTTCGTGGTAGCTTTTTTAGACCTAATTCCAGAAGGCTTTGCCTTAGTCGTTTTGTCTACTTTGGATTCTGAAACTTCTTTTTTTTTGGTCATGCGCGTCATTTAATAAACCCACTTGGTGAAACGAACTTGAGAAATCTTTATTGCTGTGCAATACCTATCCTACTTGAGTAGGCATACAGCCTTTTCTATCCTGAGGATACTAAGATGATTTCAACTCTTCTGACAACTCTTTTAATCATAGATGCCTTAGTTTTGATAGTCCTAATTATTGCGCTTCAGCAAGGTAACGAGGGTGGACTAGGCGGAGCCTTTGGTGGAGGTAACACATCAGGCTTTTTTGGTGCAACTGGTGGTGTCAAACTTATTTTTAGAGCCACTTGGATTTGTGGTCTTTTATTTTTTGTTTTAGCAATTTCTTCATCTTGGCTAAGAACTCATAATAAGTATGAGTTAAAAAACCAACTTGAAAAAAGTTTATCAACACCTAGCGCAGCGGCTCCATTAGATACTGCTCCTGCAGCAACATTACCACAACAATCATTGCCATTATCTTCTTCAGGCCCTGCTTTACCCAATCCAGAGCCCAAAGCACCGACCGTCCCAAATCCGGAGCCCAAAGTTCCTACGGTTCCTAAGCCATAAAAAACCTTAACTTTTAAGTTAAGGTTTTTTTTATATATTAATTTGTCTTTGACAATATTCTCTGATGTTTTCCATATTGTAGTCTGTTTTTGGAATAAAATTTTCCTCTTCCAGCTTATGAATGACCATGTAAGAAATCCAGCAATGAGTATAACTTGTCGGATGCGGAGAATTCCAAAAAATGGCAAATCTATCTACTGTTCCATCCTTAGCTTTACAAGAGTTTTTATAAGCAGATTTAAATGCAGAATTATCGCTCTTAGTTGCGTTCTTTGATGCTATTAAATAACTGCCTTTATAACAATAATCTTGAAGTATCCTCCCAATAAGTGATTTTTACAAAGCATAAATCCAGAATTAAATCTCCTTTTGAGGAGGAGATTTAAATGGAGATGGAAAATAGACTTTTAAAATTGTCAGAGCAAGTTGCTTTTGAAAGAAGT
>NZ_JBIPMD010000031.1:0-23285 GCF_044369315.1 Silvanigrella sp. | reverse complement strand
GTCGAATGGATATCTGTCTCCAGTTATATTTGAAATAACTAGACCAATGAAAAAGGTCGGTTAATTGTGTCTATAAAATTGGGGGAAGATCAAACAACAGCAATTATGGACATAATTTCAAAATAAACAATTGTTTTAAAAGCAAGTTTACCGACTCCCCCATGTTTACTATGGGAACAGACACCTAAAATAATAGAAACAAAAACAACGGGAGAAATGACCATTTTAATAAATCGTATAAAAATGGACGCTATAATGCGAAGTTCTTCTCCAAATTTAGGAAAAAAAATACCAACAAGGATCCCTAAAATAACAGCAATAACAACTTGTAGAAAAAGATGAAATTTTAAAAAAGTAAGGATTTCTTTTAATCTACTATTAGAATTTGAATGATTTAATTTTTTGTTATTAGGCATTGTTACCCCAAATTTGAAATATAAAAATGCTACAATTTTATCATATCAAAAATCGGAATGTGAAGGGAAGTCTAGTAGGAATTATTTATATTATTGGTAAGGTTTTGATCATAGGTTAATTTTGCCTAAGTTCAATTGAGCTTTTAAAAATATGTGGTTTTTCTTGACGAAGTTCTTCTAAAAACCAATTTTCTGAAAGATGCGTACCTGATGAAGCTCCTATTTTCATTTTGCGTGAAAGCAAAGCCCCCATTTTTTCACCTATAGCTCGATAAGTCGTATATTTCCCACCATAAATTGAAATCAAACCAGGCAGAGTTTCATCAATAACGGTTTCTCTTGAAAGTCCAGAAATACTTTTATCTAATTTTTTTAAATAAAATGGAGAGTGATATGGATCGGATACCCAGCTGTCTTCTATTTTTGTTACTTTTATTTTTTGATTTAGTGGCATACAACGCACACCGCAAAAAATTTCTGAAATATTTTTTTCTGCATCTACTAAATTTAACGTTTCAGATGCTGTGGCCATTAAATAATCTTTGTCACTTTCAGGATAACGAATATGAGATGGTTCATTTGATAAAATGGATTCGGTCGTTCCATATAACCACTTTCCGTACCAGGGAATAAAAAAAACAATTCTTCCATCTAACTCTTGAATTAAAGTTGCCGCTGAATTTGTCGCATCTCCATTTGGAACGGTTTCCGGATTAAAAACAATGTGAGTTCCTAAATTTAATAAACAGCTTATTTTAGGAGGGATTCCCCAATGTAACAAGTTTTCATTACACCAGGCTCCTGCAGCATTTACAATATATCTTGTCGTTAAAACTTCTTTTGTATTATTTTTTTCTATAGTTACTTTATATCCGTTTTCAATTTGAGTTACTTCAGTTACTTTAGAATTTTCTTTATATGATGCGCCAAGTTTAACAGCTGCTTCTGCAGCAATATTTGCAATAACATCGTCTAACATTTGGGCGTCATAATATAAAAATGCACTTAACATTTCATTTTCTATTTTATTTTGATTTAAATAAGGGGCAAATTTTGCAATATCTTCTTTGCTAATGCGACTTGCTGAAGGGAGTCCACCATCACCAGCGAGTAGATCATAAAAAAATAAACCAAGACGAACCATCCATGGAGGTCTTTTATCACCTTTAAAGTTTGGAAGTACAAAAGGAAGTGGTTTAACAATTCCTTTTAACAAATTTAATAAAAGAGCTCTTTCATGAAGAGCCTCATGGACAAGTCCCCATTGATTTAAATGTTCAAGATAACGAAGGCCACCATGAACAAGTTTTGTGCTTCGGCTTGAAGTGCCAGAAGCAATTTTATTTTTTTCTACTAAATGAACGCCAGGAACTTTTCGCGAAGCAAGATCATGTAATAAACCCACTCCATGGATTCCCCCACCAACGATAAGCACATTCAAGTCCATTTTTAAAATCCTATAAAAGTGTTGCAGAATTATCCCTGAGTTTTATGGCTGTAGCTGCAAGATGTCTTGCTGCTTCACGAACTTCATCTTCTGAGTTTGTAAGGCCAAAACTGACTCTGAAACTAGATAAAGTATGTTCGAGATCGACACCCATGGCAACCAGAACATGGCTTGCTGTTGCTTGAAGAGTTTTGCAAGCGCTACCAACGCTTGCGCAAATCGTTTTGCTTTCTTCAAGTAATTTCATAGCATTTACACCAGAAAAGTATAATGTAACAATACCAGGTACTTTATTTGTTTCATTTCCATAAAAATAAGTTTTAATATATTTTTGAATTTCATTACAAAAAACTTGCTCCATTTTTTTAAAATGTTTTATTCTTTGTTGAGACTCTTGAATTTGCAAAGAGCACGCTAAGGCAAAACCAACGATAGCTGCTGCGTTTGGTGTACTTGAGCGAAGGTTAAACTCGTGACCACCACCAGTAAGTTGAGGTTCAATTCTAATTTTCGGTCTTCTTTTTTTAATAATTAAAGCAGCCGCACCTTTAGGGCCATATATTTTTGAAGATGAAATTGTTGCGGTATCAAAATCAATATTATTTGCAATTGTAGATGTTCTTGCAAAACCTTGAGAAGCATCAACATGCAGTATTGTCTCTGCTTTAACGCATAAATTTTTAATTTCATGCATTTTAGTTTGAAAAATTCCTGTTTCGTTATTTACATCCATGACACAAACGCAAATGGTATCTTTATTAATAATTCGCTCTGCTTCATTCATTATTATTTGGCCATTTTGATCAACGGGGAGTTCTTCTATTTGTATACCGAGAGTTTTTGAATAACTTTCAAATAATGAAATAGCTGTAGCAACAATACTGGAATGTTCTGTTGCGCAGAAAACAATTTTATTTCGTTTTCGGTGAGGATTTTCAACGAGTCCTCTTAATAATAAATTGTTGCTTTCTGTTGCACTTGATGTGAAAATAACTTCATCAAATGTTACATTAAATAAGGAAGCCATATTCGTTCTTGCTACGCCAATCGCATATTCGGTTAATTCGCCCATGGGGTGGGTTCGGTTGGCAGCATTCGCAAAATAACCAAGCATCCATGGAGACATTTCTTGGAAAACACGAATGTCTAGTGGTGTGCTTGAAGCAAAGTCAATATAAATGGTTTTTTCAGGTAATGAAACACCGCCAAAGGTAATGTTTGGAACATTATCTTTACTTGTATTCATTAAATTAGGAGGAAGCATGAAGTTATTCATAAAGTTATTTTTAGGCATAAATAAATTCCAAAAATTCAAAATATAACAAGATTTCGAATCTAGACCCAGTGACTCTATTTTGCAATCAACTTAATTTGCTTTTTTTATTTATTAAGAGTACTAGGGCATTTTGATATGCATTATCTTTTACCTATGTTCAAGGTTATAAAATGAATTATTTTGAGAAAATGCAGTTTTTAAAAGAAAATACTTTTCACTCCAAAAAATCTATTTTTAATAAACGTGATATTTTAATTTGTTTGTTAAGCGTAATTATTGGAATTTCAGTCGGCTATCTGGCACAAGCTTTAAAATTAATAATTAATTTAGTCACCAATTTTTTTTATTTTGGAAAATTTTCATTTGAATTCGCCTTGCCTGAAACAAATCAACTTGGTTATTATGCTTTTTTTATCCCTATAATAGGGGGGCTTATTGTCGGATTGATTGCCCGTTTTATCAATCCTTCTGTTTATGGTCACGGTATTCCTGAAACCATGGAAAAAGTATTAATAAATGAAAGTTTAATTCAAAAAAGAATGCTTTTTTTAAAACCAGCTTCTGCCGCGATTTCTGTTGGAACCGGCGGGCCTTTTGGTGAAGAAGGACCTATTATTGCAACAGGGGCAACTTGAGGATCTGCTTTTGGGCAGTTGATTAAAATGTCTTCTGAGGAAAGAAAAATTCTTCTCGCTTCTGGGGTTGCTGCTGCAGTTTCAGCAGCTTTTGGAAGCCCTTTTGGTGGAATTTTTTTAGCAATTGAGCTTATGTTATTTGAGTTTAAACCCCGCTCATTAGTTCCTGCTGCGTTATCTGTTATTGCTGCAGATTTTATTCGAATGAAATTTATTGGGGATAATTTGGCTTTTAGTATGAGTCAGGTTTCCTTGCCTACAGCTTCTATAGATATTATTTGTTACTTTATAATAGGGGTTTTTATTGGAATTATTTCTGTTGGAATTACTCATTCTGTTCATTTTTGTGAATCTTTATTTGAAAAATTACCAATTCATTGGATGTGGTGGCCTGCTCTAGGAGGGATTGGTGTCGGGGCTATAGGAGTTGTAGAACCAAAAATATTAGGAGCTGGTTACGAAACAATAACCTCAATTTTAAACGGAAAAATAATAGGGCATTTTGCTGCTTCTTTATTTATTTTAAAATTTTTAGCTTGGTTAATTGGGGTTAGTAGTAGAACAACAGCAGGAACATTAGCTCCTTTATTTATGATTGGAGCATGTTTAGGTGTTACTTTATCAGGATTGATTTCTTATCTATTTCCTTTTATACAATTAGACCCCAAAATTGCTGCAATGGTAGGCATGGCCTCTTTGTTTGCAGGGGTAACAAGAGCTTTTTTGGCTTCTGTCTTTATTACGCTTGAAGCAACCCATCAGTTTTGGGCTGCAATTCCTGTGTTAACAGGTTGTGTTGCAGCTTATTTAATTTCATTATTTTTAATGCAACATTCTATACTTACATATAGTTTAGTAAAAAAAGGAATTATTATTCCAAATGAACAAACTAATGTAACAAATAATGAACAACAAAAAACGGATAACAAGAAATAACAATTATTTAATTTTCAAAGGTTTCTTTTATGATATTTAATGCTATAGATTTTTCAGGGTCTTTTGCTTTTTGCATTAGTGGTGCTTCAATAGCAGCTGCAAGAAAAATGGATCTTTTTGGAATGTTTGTTATGACTGTTATTGCAGGGTTTGGTGGTGGGTTTTTAAGAGATCTTATTTTAGGGAAAACACCTCCTACTGTTTTTAATACCCCAGCTTATTGGGTTATTGCATTGTTAGCTACATTTTTAGTTTTTGCAGTTAAGAAACAAAATCGTTACTTTGATAAAATTGTAATTGTATTTGATGCGTTAGGCCTAGCATTTTTTACTGTTGCAGGAATAAAAGTTGCTTTGGAATCTGGATTGTTAAATTATCAATGTATCCTTATGGGTGTAATAACAGCTTGTTTTGGTGGAGTTATTCGTGATGTCATCGTGAATCGTGTTCCTTATCTCTTTCAAAAAGAAATTTATGGAGCTTTTGCTGTAATTGGAGGAATTTTATATTTCCTGTTAAAAGATTATCTACCTACACTAGCGCTTGATCTTATTGTTATTTTATTTATTTTTATTTCTCGTATGATTTCTGTTTGGAAGAACTGGCATTTACCTAGGCCATGTGATGTCTCATTGCGAAATAAAAATCTTAAATTTACAAGAAAAAAGAACCTATTGTAAATGCATATTTTTATTACATTCATGATAATAATCGTTGTTATTTTGTAATAGTATAAAAATATTTCATAATTAATATCATTTTAGAATTAGTCTAAAAAATTCTTGCTATTTGATTTATATCTCTATACCATAATGTTCGAGGGTATTTATATGATTTTAAAGTTAAACAAAGAAAAAGTACATTGCTTAACTGTTCCTGAAATTGAAGAAAGACTTAAAAAATCAGGAGTCGCTGCGACGGCACAAAGAATTGCAATTTGTAAATTTGTTCTTTGCGAAGCAGACCATCCCACGGCAGAAGATATTAAAAACTGGACCGATGCCAATTTTCCAAAATTAAGTAGAGCAACTGTGTATAATACTCTTGATGTTCTTGTTCAGGCAGGAATGTTAAAAGAACTTAAATTACCTCATACAGGTAAAGTTGTTTATGATACGAATGTGGGAGATCACTACCATTTTCTTGATAATACTTCTGGAAAACTCTTTGATATTTCAAACGAAGAGTGTAAAGTTATTTTAAATTTACCTGAGGATATTTATATCGAGGAGGTTGATGTATTTCTTCGTGGGAAGGTTTCTTCTGTTTAAATCATAATATTTTAGCTATAGATTCACACTTTCATTTAAATTACTTAAATTCTTTAAAATTTACTTTAGAAAAAGCAATTCAAAAAAATGTTGTAACGGGAATAGTTGCTGGTGTTTGGAATGAAGATACCCTAGAAAATCTTTCTTATTCAATCGATCCTAATTTAAATTCAGTATTATGTTTTTTATCCAAAGAAATCGAAATAAAAAAATCTTTTGATTTAAATAAATTTTCATGTTTTTTGAGTCATGGACTTCATCCTATGTATGTTCATGAAAAGTGGTTATTGGAAAATGGAAAACAAAATAATGAAAAAATATCTCAAGATTTATTCGAATTTAATCAAATTTTATTCCAGAACAAAAATAAAATATGGGCCATAGGCGAAACCGGATTTGACTTATCAAACGATGTAAAAAATCATAAAAACTGTAAATCATTAACGAAACAGGACTTAATTGAATTACAAAATATCGCCTTTGAAAATTGTATTCATACTTCTATTAAATATAGCTTACCAGTAATATTGCATTTAAGAGCGCCTTGGAGTTTGTGCATTCAAAAAATAAAATGGGCAAAAAACCAAGGTGTAAAAAATATGATGATCCACTGTTATAGTGGTCCCGCTGAAGAGCTAAAAGTTTTATCTAAGCTTTCTATTTATTGTTCCTTTGGTGTTGTTCCCACTTGGCAAAAAGCAACTAAAAATAGAGAAGCTTTTCTAAAGTGTGATCCTTTATTCAGAATGTTGGAAACCGATTCTCCCGATTTACCACCTGAAATTCCTGGGGTTGGTAAATTAACAGAAAATGAGCCTGGAAACTTAATTGAAATTAGCAAAATATTAGCAGCTTATTTAAATAAAACAGATATAGAGTTAATTCAATCTTCTAATGAAAATGTATTTAGATTTTTAGGAATTCTTTGAAGATAATTCTTCCCATTTTTCATAACTCAAATCTAATTCTTTTTGTTTTTCTGCAATTTCTTTTGTTAAATCTTTTGTATTTGATAGGTTTTTCCCAGAAGCATATATTTCATCTAATTTTGCAGTTAAGTTTGGAATGATTTCTTCTAGTTTTGAAATTTTTGTTTCTAAATTTTCAAGCTCTTTTTGTTCTTTAAAACTTAATTTTATTTTTTTTGTTGCTTTATTTGATTCATTTTCTATTTCATTCGAAATTTTAATTTGTTCCTTTTTAGGAGCTTCATTTTCTTTAAATTTTTCCATTTCATTCAGTGCTTGATCGAGATCGGGAAGCATGAGCCATTGTCCCACTCGTGCATGATTTGTTTCTTTCTCACCTATATAGGTTAATAGACCTGTCGCAACTCTTTGAACAAAATAGCGATCGTGGCTTGTAAATAAGACACCACCCTGAAAATCCGATAAATTTCTTTCTAACACTTGAAGCGTGGGAATATCTAAATCATTTGTAGGTTCATCTAAAATAAGTAAGTTACCTTGTTCTAGCATGAGTTTTGCAATTAATAAACGAGCCTGCTCCCCTCCAGAAAGTTCTGAAACTTTTCTATTTGCATCAAATTTATAAAATAGAAAACGATCTAAATAACTCATAATATGAATAAATTTCCCACCAAAATGAACATATTCCCCTTCAGGAGCAATGCTTGTTCTGACGGTAGCATTATAATCTAATTTTTGTCTCTGTTGATCAAAATGAGAAATTTGCACTAAATCATGATATTTAATTTCACCTTTTAAGGGTTGCTCTGAGTTTGCAATGATTTTCATTAATGTGGATTTTCCACAACCATTAGGCCCTAATAATGCAATTCTCATTTTGGGTTTCACAATTAAATTTAAATTTTCAAAAATATAATGAGAATCTTTATCTTGTGCTGCAGGGTGTTTTATTGTTACTTTTGCTAAGTGAATGAGTTCTTGTTCACCTAAATTTCGTAACACAGGCATAATGGTATCTTCATTATTTCTTTGTTCATCTGTCATTTGTGCATTAAAACTTATTTCAGCATTTTTATTAAGAGAGGCTTTTTGCTCTTTTGCACTTAAGTTTTTATCAAGGGCGAGCGCTCTATCAATTCTTGATTTTTGTTTTGTTGTTCTTGCTTTTGCACCTGTTCTTAACCACGCAAGTTCTCTTCTCATTAAATTTGCCATTTTGGATCTTGTTTTTTCTTCCACTAAATTGGCTTCTAATTTTGCTTGGCTATAAGCTTCGTAGTTTCCTTCATATTGTTTTGCTTCTCCTGCTTCAATTTCTAATATTTTATTTACTAAAGTATCAAGTAAAGCACGATCGTGAGAAATAATGGCAAATGCAATAGGTTCACTGGTTTCATTTTTATTTTTAAATCCAAATAAACTAGCTCCCTGTTCAACAACTTCTAATAATAATTCTTCTAGCCAATCTACAGTCTGAACGTCTAAATGGTTGGTGGGCTCATCCAATAATATCAATTGAGGATTTTTTAAAAGAGCTGTAATAATTTGCACTCTTTTTTGCTGCCCCCCAGATAAATTCACAAATTTATTTTGAGAAATTTCAGATAATTTACCTGCTTTAATTGCACTTTGAATGATATTTTCTGTGCCAGCACCAGAAATATGAATTAATTTATCTTGTAAAACAGAGAGCTTTTCGTTCCATTTTTCATCTAATGCGATATTTGGATTTTTCTCTGCAAGATGCGAATGCTCATGAATTTCATCTTCAAGGAGTTTTATTTGTAAATCGGTATCATATTCACTTGGGAGAGATTCTCTTAAAATTTGTTCCACTGTTTTTTCAGCATCAAATTGATACTTTTGGGTTAAAATAGCGATACGCAGGCCATTTCGAATAGAGATTGAGCCGGAATCCGTATTTTGAGTTCCTTCAATCAAACGGAATAAGGTAGACTTTCCTGCGCCGTTAGGTCCCACAATGCCCCATCTTTCCCCAGGATGAATCGTGAAGGAAAGGTTTTCAAATAATTTGGTTGAACCGTAACTAGTTGAAATATTATGGGTATTTAAATATGGGGCGCTTGACATAAAAAACTCCAAAAAAAGGCATAAAATGCTTCACAAAAGATATCCTGAACCAAATCCTAAAAAGAGAACAATTTGATATCTCTTAGTAGGGAAATTTTTATCTTATGTTGGTTTCAATGAATAGGGAAATTTTTACTGAAGCGCTTTTATATTTGTAACGATAAGCCCAATGGAGGGTGTTTTTATGCCTCTTGAGCAAAAAAGTTCAAATATTTGGTTAACAGAGCATTTATCTGCCGGTGAAATGTATCAATACCTCATTTCTAAAATTATCACTCAACAAAAAAGTGATTTTCAAGATATTTGTATTGTTGAATTAGAAAATAAAAGCAAAGCTCTTATTTTAAATAACAAATTACAGCCTACTACATTTGATGAACATATGTATTTTGAACCTTTTGTGCATATTCCTTTTGTTCATTTTAAAGAACCTGAATCTGTTTTAATTCTTGGTGCCGGTGAAGGGGCTATTGCAAGAGAAGTTTTAAAATGGAAATCCGTTAAAAAAATTATTATTGTAGAAAGAGATAAATTAATTGTAGATTCTTGTTCAAAATATTTACCCGAAATAAATAAAGGGTCTTTTAAAAATAATAAAGTTAAAATATTTTATAAAGATGCGAATTCTTTTATAAGCCAAGATGACAATAAATATGATGTTATTTTTTATAACTTAAAAGATCCCTTATTAGAAGAAAATAATAAAAGTAACTTTAATAAAAAATTTTTATTAGATTGCAAATCGCTTTTAAATAAAAATGGATTTATGTGCTTGCAAATGGGTGATTCTCCAATTAAAAAAAATGAATTATTTATTGAAAAAATTAAATTAATGAAATCTGTTTTTCGTTCAACAAAAATATATTCTTCTTGGATTCCTTCCGTCTGTAAAAATCTTTCTTTTGTTTTAATAAACAAAGATAAATTGATTGAAAGTATTCCATATGATGATGTTGATATGATATTGCAAAGACAATTATTAGATGAATTGATTTTTGTGAATGCAAAGACATTTATTGGATTAATGAATCCACCAAAATACATTCAAGAATATGATGAAGTGGGTTGATTTTGAATTATAATCCCTTTTGATATTTAATCATTTTTGCTTGATCTTCTTCTTGTAAAGATTTTAATTTAAATACATATCTGTATAATAATGAAAACTTAAAACGCATGACAAGTTTAAATAAAAATTTTGAAATTTTCATTTTAGTGAATAAATGGATATCACTTCCATTTGTATAATAATTAAAGCCATATTTATTTGTAATAAATTCCATTGTTTTTTTGGAAAAAAATCCGATATGTTGACCATGTTCAAGTGCAAAATAATGCCACTCATTTGGTTTTGGTTTGTGCTCTGGTAATAATTCTGTACTAATTAATATATGACTAGATAAATTAAATAATATTTCTAATTCTTTAATTGGATCTTCTAAATGTTCCAATACTTCAAAAGCTGTAATTAAACCGTAATTTTTAATATTACTTTCTTCTGCTGAAAATGTTTTTGCAAATAAATTATTTGCATATTTATCTTGCCAATAAAAATTTAAACCTAAATTTCGCATTATTCTTACAAATAATCCATACCCACCAGCATAATCTAAAAATTGTTTTTCTTTTTTATAAAAGATGTGAATTAATGCATATGTAATAACCGGAGAGTCTTGAGTTCCGATTTACGAGGCCTATATCGGAATCTGTAATGGCCTCGCTATATGAAATTTCTAGCCAATTAGGATTATCTATAAATAAGTATTCACAATTATTGCATAAATAATAATCAGCTTTAAATTTTTGTGGCATTATATTTTCACTGGCAAAAAAAGAAGCATTTTTACAACAAATCTTACATTTCATTTAGAACTCTTTTTAAGAAAATTTAAATAAATTAAAGTTTTTAATATGATTTTCAATATTTATGACTAATCATATTTTCTTAAATGGTAATCTTAGATTTAGACTGCCATATTAATTATTTATTTATGTTTCCATAGTTTAGATATATAATCAAGTTTAAAAATAGAATGGAAAGGTGAACTTCATTCATAGTTTGGTCCAAATAAAATGGATGAAACGTTGAAAAGTGAGAATGGAGTATCGTGAAGTTTAAAAATATGAATTCTGAACTGGCTAAATATTTTAATTTTCTTAGATTTACTTCGAACTCATCCCCACCCAAAAATTTTGATTTCCACTTAATTTAATAGAATCCATTGTTATATTTAAAGCTTCCATGAATTGCAAATCATTTTCATCTATTAAAGATTTTATATTATATAAGTTTTCTTCATTTAGTTCCCTTGGGTTTTCCTGTTCTTCAATAATTTTATAATAATCTTTTGTAATAGGAAATAATTTATTTTTTTCAAGTTTTATCTTATTTATTTTAGCTAAATAGTCTTGAAATTTTTTGCTTCTGTTTATCCTATCTTGGCTTAAAAACTTTATTCTATTAATTAAAAAAGAGAGATCTTGAAGAGGCTTAAAACCTTTTGCTGGAAGAATGACATCTGTTGGTAAGGCAAAGTCTAATTGTTCTTCACCAATATCATAGGACTCTAAAATACTTGGAATTACAATGTTGGAAAGAACGCCTTGCTTTTGATTGCTTGTCCCTGCTGGGCGATAAAATTTACTTTGCGTTACTTTAATTGCGCCATCTGTTCTACGTCCTAAAGTACCAGGAATTTCTTGAACAATTTGCACAGTCGCTTTTCCATAAGTGCTTTTATCACCAACAATAATCCCTCTTCCATAATCTTGCATAGCGCCTACAAATATTTCAGAAGCAGATGCGCTATATCTGTTAATTAAAATAACCAAGGGACCTTTATATATCCAATTGGATTCATCTATACTCAGTCTTTTAATTGTTCCTGTTTTATCAACTGTTTGAACAGCTGTTCCATTCGGAATAAATAATCCTGTTAACTTCACGCTTTCAGGAAAATCCCCACCACCATTATTTCTTAAATCAATAAGCAATCCATTAATGCCTTCTTCTGCAAGTTTTCTTATTCCTCGTTCAACATCATAAGAAACACCTTTGCATTGAGAAAATATTTTTGTTTTGCATTTTAAATCGGTATAAAAAGTGGGTATTTTTATAATCCCAATTTTTCCATTGTTTGATTGATATATTTCTGTTTTTACTTCATCTTCTTTTAAATCAATTTCATCACGGGTAAGAACAATAGATAATTTTTCATTTGTATTTCCATTTTTTCTTAAGACGATGAGTTTTAAAGGGCTGCCTTTTTTTCCTCGAATTAAATGAACAGCTTGATCAACGTCTGTATCAATGAGATCTCGTAAACCTTGACCATTTCCTGAATCTACAGCAATGATTTTATCTTTTTCTTTTAAACGACCATCTTTTTGAGCAACTCCGCCTGGAATGATAGCCCGAACAATAATGTAACCATCTTTTTCTTGAAGTTGTGCGCCAATTCCTTCTAATTTATTGCTTATATGAATAACAAAAGAATCATGATCCGTGGGAAGCATATGCGCGGAATGAGGATCCATGGCAAGAGCAAAGCTATTTAAAAAAATAGAATAAAGTTTATCATTATCTAACTCATAAAATTTTCTTTCTAAACGAACAAAGTTTTTTAATAGCCTTTCTCGAACTTTGTTTTCATTTTCATCGGATTGTTTTGTGGATAAAAATTGTAATTTGATTCTTTTCTTGATTTTTTCATTAGCCTCTTCAGAACTTATTGGCCAGCCTTGTTTTGCTATATTTATATAATCTGTTTTATTAAAATCAAGTTCTTTTGTTAATATTAACTTCACTCTTTGCATTCTTTCATGAACTCTTTTTGTAAATATTTTATGAATTTCAAATAAAAAATCGCAATTATTTAATTTCATTTTTTTAGAGATATTTTTTTCATTATTTTCAAAATATTCTATATCCTGTTTTATAAAAAATACTTTATTTTGGTCTAAGTTTTCAAAAATTTTTTTAATTGTTCTTTGGGATAATTCGTCATTCATTTCATTATAATAAAAATGCAAATCAAGCATGGAATCTATTCGAGATTTTGATTCTTGGCAGTTTAAGAGAGGAGGGAATGTCCTTGCATTCTTTGAATTCTCTCCGTAAGCTGTTGTTGGAGATATCGATACTCCGCTTACAAGACTTAAAGCTATCGTGAGTAACAATGTTCCAAATAAACGCATATTGCATTCCCTATAATTTAAGCTGAAGCTAATTTCTTTATTTTCATTTTTTGCAATGTAATAGTCAATTTGTTTTTTTGTGAGTTTTTATGACGACATCCCGTAGATCAGGTGATAGCCTCCCAAAGAGGGCGCATTTACATAAAGTCTTTGATGAATATTTGAGTCAACTAGGGTTAAGGCAAACAAGGCAAAGGAAAATCATTCTAGATGCCGTCCTTTCCACTGGGCGCCATGTAGATGCAGAGACGATTTCAAATGAAGTTAAAAAAATAGATAGTTCTATTGGTTTAGCAACTGTTTATCGTACTCTTAAAATGATGACAGATTCTCAAATTCTTGTAGAGCGTCATTTTGGTGGGGATAGGGCTAGTTTTGAATTTGCAGATCAAGGTGATGAGCACCATGATCATCTTATTTGCAATCAATGCAACGATATTGTTGAATTCTATGACGAAGAATTAGAAAAACGCCAAGAGCTTGTTGCTAAAAATCTTGGGTTTGTTTTAAAATCGCATAAAATGGAACTTTTTGCTGATTGTGCGAACTCTGAAAATTGCAAACGTAAAAATTTAAAGTAGTGAATTGATCTTTATTCTTGCTGGTTCTATTTTCGCTGAGATATTTATAAGGATGCTTTGAGGTATATCAATACAGGTGTCCTCAAACAAAATACTTTAGGGAAAGAACAAAGATATGGATAAAAAGTCAAAAGCGAAGCTCATTTGGACAGTTACAAATAACGGTTGTGATAAATTAGGTGTTGAAAATATAGCAGCTGTTATTACCCAAAATCGCTTAGATGCTGTAAGAATGTCCTATTCTTCAAGCGCTTTGCCAAATATAATTAAACTTAGACTCGAAATAAGTAAACAATTAGCAAGTGAAGATGCTCAGCATAGTGAAGGGCAAGTTCCCTTTTTATTAAGTTTTATAGGTCGCCGTTCTATTTTGTCTTTACATGGTGCCCCAATTGAAGTCGCAGATGGCTCAGAAATAGATATTACATTTATTGTTGATTTTAATTTTTGTGCTTCTTTAAGACCTGTAACTTCAACGACAAAAAATGTTGAAATTATTGTTTCTAGTGAAGACCAACTTACAAATATCAAAGAAGGCTCAAAAATAAGTGTTTCTTATGGAGCAGTAGAGTTAAAAGTACTTGATGTGCCTAAAAACTTTAAATCTGGTATGACACTCCGCTGTTTTGTTGAAAATGGGGGAATGTTACTTTCAGGTGTAGATGTTCACTCTCCAAGTATGTCTCGTGATTTATTTCCTTTATTGCCTGAAGATGAAAGAACATTACAAACAGGGTTTTCTTCTTTAGCAGATTACGTTATTGTCGATGGAATTAAATCTGAAAATGAATTGCTTGCAATTAAATCTGGAATTTTAGGCGAAAACGCGCCTTATTCCGAAAGACACCCAAGTATTCCAATATCTAAAAGCATTCATGAAGTAGAAGCCATGTTGCCACCCCGTTTTTTATTAAAGGTAGATTCTAAACGCTCCCTTGATTTATTGCCAACATTAATGAGACATATTGATGGCGTATTTTTAAGTCGTTCTGAGCTTGGAATTGATGAGCATCCACATAATTTACCAATCATACAAAAAGAACTCATTGCCCGTTGCAATAAATTATCAAAAACGGTGATCGTCGCATCTGAGCTTATGCATTCCATGTATGTAAATGCCAATCCTACCCGAGCAGAAGTTTCGGATATGGCAAATGCCGCAGCAGATGGTGCCGATGCATTAGTTTTATCTCATGAAGTCACTGAAGGACCAAATGCATCTTTGGTTGCGCAAGTTACTTTAGAAACCCTTGTGAACAGTGAAGCTTGGTTTGAAAAAAAATGGCATCCTTTTGAAATGAATGAAATTCCAAGTGATGATGATGCTGTTACTTATGGAGCAATTCGTATTGCTCAACAAGCGAATGTAAAAGCAATCGTTTGTTTTACAGAAGGTGGTTATACTGCCATGAAATTATCATCTATGAGAACACCAACTGAAATTATTGCAATTACATGTAATAAAAAGATTATGAGACAAATGAATTTGTTAAGATCTGTGTCCGCAGTTGTTCTTGAATCTAGAAGTCAAGTGGAAAGAATTCTTTCAGAAATTAAAGAAATATTAGTAAAAAGTTTCAACTTTAAAAAAGGTGAAAAATTTGTCTTTGTTTCTTTAACCGCTTCTAGTGTTTCGGAAAGAAATTCAAACTTATTTACCGTACAGGAAATTGATTAACGAATGGATCCAAATATTTTATTTATTGTGAATCCAAAATCAAGATCAGGTGAAGCTATTAAAATTTGGGAGAAAAAAATACTCCCCCAAGTTTTAATGTTTTTTCCTGATGCAAATTGGGTTTTTACAACTCGTCAATATGAAGCCTCTTTACTAGCTTATTCGGCAAAAAAAAGAGGTTATGATATTGTTGTTGCGGTTGGTGGCGATGGAACAATAAATGAAATTGTGAATGGTTTATTAGGAAATCAACTTTTAAATTCAAATCCTTCAAACTTTCCAGAAATATTTGGAAGCCCTTTAAAATTAAATAACTTAACAGATAATAATTCAACTCCTTCTTTAGCATTTATTCCGCTTGGAACAGGTAGTGATTTTATTAAATCTATTGGTATTCCTAAAAATATTAATAAAGCATTAACTATTATAAAACAAAGAAAATCGATAATAACAGATGTTGGTTATATTGAATTTCAAAATGAAAGTTTTCATCCTCGTTACTTTATTAATATTGCAGGATGCGGTGCAAATGGTGAGACCGTAAAAAGATTGAATGAGTCAGATAAAAAATTCGGAAAAAGAGGTGCATTTTTAATTGCGGCAATTAAAACCTTATTAAAGAATCAATCCTTTCCTGTTCAAATTTCTTTTGACAATGAATCTTACATTCCTTTCGATCTGCGTGTTCTATTCATTTGCAATGGTCAATATTGTGGAGGAGGAATGAGAATTTCTAGGGATGCTTCTTTAAATAATGGAAAATTTAAAGTTGTTCAAATTCGTAAAATGAATAAAATAAAATCGATATTTTTACTTAACCGATTATATTCTGGAAATTATAAAGGTCTAGAAAATGATATAATCGAAAGAGAAGCGACTACAATTAAAATAAAATCCCTAGAAAATGCAATTGTTCCGGCGGAATCTGATGGTAAAATGCCAGGATATTTGCCAGCCTCCTTTTCTATTAAACCAAATAAATTATCAATAATTGCAAAAATATAAATTTATTCTTTTGTTTTTCCCATAAGTCCTTTAAGGCGTTTGTCTTCTATCCGTTTTAATTTTGAATGGACGGAATCTTCTAAATTTATATTTCTTGAATTGCAATAATTCACGAGAGCAATAAAAACGTCTGCGGCTTCATCGGAAAGTTTATCCATTTCTATTTCTTTTGTGGGATCGCGCCATATTTTTTTTTCTAAATTAGCCAATTCTCCGCATTCACCACAAAGCTCTAATGAAAAAAAGCTTGAACTCCGTTTTTCAAAGGCATTATTTTGATATAAATCAAATTCTTTTTGAATTGTATTGAGGCCATTTGCAGAAGGTTCTTTTAGTCTGTTTGTCATTTTGTTTCCTTTATAAGCGTGACAATTCTTATCAAACTACTACATTTTTTCCTACTATTGAATTTTTTTTTTGAAAAGTATGACGATACGTTTTGTGAAATTTGGCAAAATAATTTGCTAATAAATTGAAAGTTTAAGGAATGTTTTCATTTTTGAAAAATATTTCTGCAAAAAATAGAGTATGGGCATTAATGGTATTGCTGCTACTTGCATGCTGTGTTTTAAGTTTTTACCTTATCTACATTGATGGTATTAAAGACAAATTTTTAATGATATCATATTCTTCTTTATTATTAATTACATTTTTATCCATTATTTTAACCAGAATTCTTATATCTAAGTTTGTGAAAAGTATAAGTGAAGATTTTTTTTATATTTCAGAAAACTGTTCTAATGGAGATAATTCCTTAAAAAATATAAAGGATAACTTAAGTGGATTTATTTCAACAACAGGAAGCGAGTTAGATGAGTTAACAGAAAGTTCAAAGTTAATGCAAGATATTATTTCTATGTTAATTGAGACAACTAAAAATTCAGAAGTTTGTAAAGAACTTTCAGATAAGGTAACTAGAGACGTTAATGAAGGCAACGAAATAATGCAAAAAATGGTTGATTCTATTTTAACAATTGAAAAAACAAAAGATGGATTGGTTGAAATATCGAGTCTCATTAAACAAATTAGCAATGATACATCTACAATACATACAATTGTTTCTACAACAGAATTATTATCCTTAAATGCTTCTATAGAAGCTGCAAAAGCAGGGCAAACAGGAAAAGGTTTTTCCGTAGTTGCTGAAGAAGTTGGTAATTTAGCAAAACATAGTGGAAGTGAAGCAAATGAAATTGAAAATATTGTTATTGAGAGTCAAAAGCAAATTCAAATTATCATTGAAGCAAATCAATCTAGAGTAGAAGTTGGAAAAGTTTCGAGTAATAATGCTTTGGCTGTTTTTAGTGCGATCAAAGCAGAAATGTTTGGTATTTCAAGTCATTCCGAAAATATTCGTGTTGCTACTTGGGAACAAAAATTAAGTATCGATCAAATTAGTTCAGCTAATTTTGAAATGCGGAATATTCTGAAAAAAAATATTTCAGATACCGTAAATTTATTAAAAATATATGATATAAATTTAAAAAATTTTGAAAATATAAAAGAAGTTGCCTATGTATTAAATGAGTATTGGTCTGGAGAAAGAAAAAATGGATAAAGAGGAATATTCTAAAAAAAAATCTTTTTCTGGTTTGAAGTTTAAAATTTTAATTTCGCTATTTATTACTAACTTAATCATTTTTTCATTTACTATCATTATTATTTTTTTATTTGGTTCAGGCATGAAGAATATAATAAATTATTTGATAATTATGTCTGCTCCATTGTTTTTTATGGAATATATTATGTATTATTATATTCTCAAAATTCAAAAAAAATCTTTTATGGTTGGAATTTTATTTCAAAACTATATTGAAAAAAGTCAAAGTACCATCAATGAATTTATTTATCCAAAAAAAAATATTGAAAACTCATTTAGCAAACAATTTGACTTTACTTCGCAAACATCGGATACAATCAATCAAATATTGCAAATGATTTCAAAAACAATTCAAGAAATTAATGATTGCAAAACCATCACAATTAGTGCTGAAAATCGTTTAAAAGAAGCCGCTTCTATTATGGAAAAATTAGGGCAATCTATTGAAGTTATTAAAAGTGCAACTGGTGATATGGATAAAATGTTACAAATTATCAATCAAATTACTTTAAAATCTATTGTAATCACAGATATCGTAGCAAAAACAGAATTGCTAGCGATGAATGCTTCTATAGAAGCTGCAAGGGCAGGTGATCATGGAAAAGGATTTTCTGTTGTTTCTGAAGAAGTAGAAACGCTTGCCCGTACCAGCGGAAAATCAGCAAAACAAATAAAAGATTTATTAAATGAAAGCTCTATTAAAGTGAACCAAATAATAAGAACAATGAATGAAAGAATTAAAGAAGGAGAAGTTGTCAGTAAAAAAGCTCACGATGCCTTTCAGAGAATATCGGAAGGTGTTGATCAATTAAAGGAACAAATACAAATTATTTCTGAAGGTACAGATATGCAAAAAGGCCATATAAAAAATGTGGAAGATACTATTCTTAAAGTTCTAAACGATACGAATCAAAATAAAAGTCTTATTGAAAGTGGTAATATATTAATTGATAAATTAATTGAAATAAACGAGAAATTAATCGAATCTTCAGTCGATTCACAAAAAGCCTTTTCCGGACAAGATGGTGTTACTTTTATGGAAAAAAATAAAGGAAACGAAGTAAGACGTGCCTTAAAAAGTATGGGTTTTTGATAAAGATTATCTTAAATATTTTAATAAAAATTCATATTAATTTTATTTTGAAATTAATATGAATTTTAAATATAAAATAGATTATATATAAAGCTTTAAATTAAAAAGAAGCTTCTTTTTTATCTTTTACTTCAACAAGTGGAATGTCTTCAGCAGACTCCATAGTTTCAACAATCTTTATTTTAAAACCTTCTTCTAATTCAAAGCTTTCTTCCATTAGGGAAAGAATTTTTTCGGAAGCTTGTTTACTTACCTTTGCTGCATTATCGTCATAACAAGATACGATTTCAATTTGAGAACCTTCAGGAGAAACGCACATTAAAGTATATTTTTTTCTCACAACACCAGCATAAAAGTTAGACATAAATACTCCTTTATTTATAAAAAATAAAATGAAAATAGTTTTCTTTATTTTTTCTTTTTTCTAAAAAAACTACCACTTTTTTTAGTGGAGGAACTATTATCATTCCCCCCAGAAAAAAACCCTTTCTTTTTAGGTTTTGTTTCTGAATCTGCAGTTGTAGTTGAATTTCCTGATTTTGAAAAGAAGCCTTTTTTAGGAGGTTGCTTATATTGGGATTCGTATTTTTTATTCATTTCATCTGGAGTTTTTCCAGAAACCCCACCCGTTACTAAACCACCTTGACCCGTAGATGCCGCTGGTGGCGGCAAATAATATGCTGGTGGTGCATATCTTGGTTGCATTGCATTTGATACCGCATTTCCGACAAGTGCTCCCATTAAAAAAGGAGCCCAAGAACTTCCTTGTGAAGAATTATTAGCAGAGCTTCCATTCGAATTTGCTGAATTTCCTGAAGCGGCTGCTAATTCAATTTTATATCCTTGAGTCATTTCTAAAACAGGATTGCATTTTCCATCACTTTTATTGAAATTTAATTTAGCAGATTCTCCTGTACTACCTTGTGGTGTAGGAATTTGTGCCATTTGCAAATTTTCAACTGTTAAAGGATTAGGCAAAGATTTAGGATCAGAAGAGGAACCGTGAAAAATAAGATATTTTCCTTGAGATTCGTTAAAAGACACTTTAAAAACGGAAACAGCTGCCACAGGACATGAAGCAGCAGATAATACCTGTTGATTTGTTGGTGTTGAGTTTTCAAAACAGCTTGTCGTTAAAAGTGCAGCTAAAGTTAAGATTGGAATAAATTTAATCATTTTTAGACCCTTTTTAATAAATTGGTATCACAAAATTTTTACGAGCAGAGTATTTGAATAGTATCTGCCTAGGAGTTATATTAATACCTTGATCATTTAAAAAATGAAATGGTTTTTAAAACTTAATTTCTTAGTTGGTCAATCTTGGCTATAAAAATGTTTATTAAATAGTTAGAAAGAGCTTATGAAACAAATAATTTATTTTAGAATTTTAGAGATTATAAGGAAATTGAAGTATAGTAAATTCATATGTTTCATAGTTGCTATCCTAATTTCTTTATTGATACTAAAAAATCAATTAAATTGGTTAGAAAATAATTGTACTAATTCTCGCTATTCACCTTCATGTGATATGAAAACCATGAGAATTTATTTTATTCCAATAATCTCATTTTTTATGTTCTATGTTTTTTTATTTCTTGATAAAATTTATTTTATTTTTAAAAAAAATTTTGAAAAATTGGAGCAATTACCTGATAAGACTGTTTTTATAATTTCTGCAGTTATTTCTACTCTTCTTGCAGTATTAATATTTTATATCCGTTTTTCTTTTTTAATTCTGAATCCAAAAGAAACATTGTGGCTAAATAGTTCGGATTGGCTTCAAAATTATTTAGGTGGTTATGTTTTTCAAAGTATTCCTTGGCAATTTCCTTTTGGTGTTAACAATTTACTCAATTACCCAATCGGCACTTCTATGGGATATAGTGACTCAATACCAATACTTGCTTTTCTTTTTAAGATATTAAAACCTATTTGGAATCCGGAGTATCAATATTTAGGTCTTTGGCTATTTATTTGTTATATATTACAGGGTTTTTTCTCTGCTCTTTTATTAAAAAAATGGAATATGCACATTATTTTAAAAATAATGTGTTCTTTTTTCTTGTTTTTGTCACCTGTTCTTCTCAATCGTTTTGGTCATATTACTTTAAATTGTCATTGGATTATATTAGCTATTTTTTGTATTTTTCTTTCTAGAATTTCTTCAAATATAAAATTGTTTTATTTAACTTTAATTTTATTATTTTCTGTTTGGATTCATCCTTATATTACATTAATGGTTATTGTATTTTATTTTATGTTTTTATTAAATATGATATTTTTAAAAGAGATTTATTTAAAATATGCATTCATGAATATAATTGGAGTTTGTTTTTTTACTTATTTTTCATGGTATTTAATAGGGTATTTTCACATAAAAGGGATTTATGATTCTGGGTTTGGGATTTATTCATCAAATTTAAATTCGTTTTTTAATCCTCTAACTACAAATGCCTCTCAATTTATAAATCCATTATTTACTCCTTCAGATAAATTTGAAGGGTTTGGTTATTTAGGTTTAGGCATATTAATTTTAACAATTCCGTTATTTTTTCAAAGAAATTATAATATTAAGCAATTTTTTGATAAAAAATATTTTTATTTAAATTTTTCTGTTTTTCTCTTATTTTTATTTTCTTTATTACCAATAATAAAATTTTTCGATTTTACAATATTTGCTATTAAATTTCCTGAATTTATTTTAAATATTTTTGGAACATTTCGATCTAATGGTCGCTATATTTGGCCAATGTGTTATTTAATTGTTTTGTATGTATTGTTGAAATGGGTTCTAAGTAATCGAAGTCTTAGTAAAAAAATAATAATATTATTTTTTCTTCTCTTCATTCAATTATGGGATATATATCCTTTATATAAAAGAATTCTATTTCAATCTGGCAATATTTCTTATGATGAAGAAAGTATTAAAAAGTGGGTTACATTCGTTGGAAATAAAAAGAATATCGTTTTTTATCCTACCTCCGCAGATATTGCATATAAAGAATTTTGGTATTTATCCGCTAAATATGGTTATACAACTAATGTTGGCTATTTTAGTAGAAATGACGATATCTTTTTGAAAAAAAATGAACAAATTATTTTAAAAATAATTTCAGATGGAAATTTTGATAAGAACAGTGTTTATTATGTTTTAAAAGGTCAAAAATATTTATTTAAAAATATTGAAGATAATAAAAATTTTACATGTCAAGAGATAGGTTCGTATTATGCTTGTAAATTAGTAGATGATTAATATTTTATAAATTTATTTTTTCTTTAATAACATATAAAGGTCTTCTTTTTGTTTCAAGGTATGTTCTTCCTAAGTATTCACCTAAAATGCCTAAAAACATGAGTTGAATTCCACCCATAAATAAAATAGCAACTATTAAAGTTAAAAAGCCTTGAATTTTATCACCAATTATAAAAAATTTTGCTAAATAGAAAATTGATATTAAAAATGCAAGAAAAGAAATTGAAAATCCAACATATGTGGCAACTTTTAATGGGATATTTGTAAATGATGTTATCCCTTCCAATGCAAAGTTCCATAATTTAAAATAGTTGAATTTTGTTTTTCCAGCGATCCTTTTGTTTCTTTTGTAATAAAAACCAATTTGTTTAAAACCAATCCAAGAAAAAAGTCCTTTCATAAAACGCTGTGTTTCTGGAAGTTCTCTTAATGCTAAAATGACTTGTTTTTTCATTACTCGAAAATCACCAGTATTTCTAGGAATATCTATATGAGACATTTTATCAATTAATTTATAAAATAAATAGGATGTAGATCTTTTAACAAAGGATTCCCCCGCTCTTTCAAGTCGAACTCCATAGACAACATCACAATTATTTTTTTCTAATGTTTCAATCATGCTTGGAATGATTTCGGGAGGGTCTTGTAAGTCGCAATCAATTTGAACTACATAATTGCCATTTGTATAATTTATTCCAGCACTCATGGCGGCTTCTTTACCAAAATTTCGAGATAAAAAAATGCATTTAATTCTATTGTCTTGTTGAGATAATTCTTTAAGAATTTGAACACTATTATCCGAGCTTCCATCATCAATAAAAATAATTTCAATGCTATTTTTATAAATTTCAAGTTTTTTATTAATTTCATGATAACA
>NZ_JBIPMD010000172.1:0-7436 GCF_044369315.1 Silvanigrella sp. | reverse complement strand
TATAGGTTCAATAGCTTCTGCTGCAGGAAAAAAAGGAACTATCTCAATCACAAGAAGTTACAGCACTGCTAGTACGGCCTCAGTTCGAGGCAATGCAGTTGCTGATGGAGTTTCTCTTGGAAGTGACTCTTTTAGACGTTTTTCAACGGTAGACTCTGTTATCAATGAAAATACAATCACATCAAGTGCGAGTGCTTCTATTACTAGAAGGAGTAGTGTTGCTTCTAGAAGCGGAATAAGTACATATGTTGATCCAGCAAAAATAAGAGCAAATAAGCTTCAAGGCCAAAATAAGATTTCAAGGCCATATTATTTTAAACATGAGATGGGGTTCGGAACTGACTTTGAATTAAAAAATCCTAGTCAATTGATAAATAGAGGTGAAGCACTCCAATCCAGCAGAATATTACCACTCCTAAAAAATGAAGGATGGGTAGCTGGGGGGGGTCTATTTTGAAGGGTTTTACGCTACTTCTTTATAAAAGAAATTGTGGTTTAAATACGGAGTGGTATATCTTAAAATGAACTCTTATAAAGAATCATTTCTGATAAACCTAAAAAAAGTTGGAAGAGGAAATGGAAAGGATTAATAAAGAAATTATCATTTTCCTTTCTTATTTCTCTTCCAATTTCATTAACAGGATGTATCCATTCAAATCAAAATATGAATCAAAATATAGGTTCTGTAGATTCAAGGAGTATGAAATTTAGTTGGCCTGTAACAGGAACGATATCAAGTTTATTTGGCATTCGTAATTTGAAAAATAGAACTCGCATGCATTCTGGCATTGATATTGCTGCTTCTAAAGGAACAAAAATTCGTTCAGTTTCGTCTGGTTCTGTTTTGTTTGTTGGTAAATTACAAGGATATGGCAATACTATTATATTAAAGCACGATTTAAATTATGAAACCCTATATGCTCATTTAAGTAAAATTATTGTGAAAAAAGGGCAGTTTATTAAATCAAATCAAATTATTGGCTACGTTGGAGATTCTGGTGATGTCACTGGGCCTCATTTGCATTTTGAAATTCGAGATTTTGGAAAACAGAAAGACCCTATTTCTTATCTTCCTTACATCTGCAGCAACAATTTGAAAGTGGGAATGCAAACTCCAATCCAAGAACAGGGGATTAGGTATTGTTAAGAGATTAAATCAAGAAGTTGATTTTTTTTGTGAAGCGGGTACCTTCTTGATTCTTCTTCTTAAACTTATGAATCTTACTCTCTTAATGAGAAAATAGTTACTTTGATTTTATTATAATAGAACCTAAATTATTTTTATAAAAATCCGATCCCGGTAATGAGTAAATGTAAATCTCAAAAATATGAATAAACACAAACGTTTATTTTTTGTTAACTTAATTCATTAGGAAGCATTTCCAAATGCTATCTTTTGTAAAAATTTATAAGTGAAATTTTGATATGAAAAATTTTTTAAGATTTTAAAGGAGTTTCTATGTTATCAAGAAAATTTATTTTTGGTTTAATATTTATTGTAATAATTATTTTTATTTCGGTGTTTTTATATATTAATATTAGCAATAACGATGCAAAAAACTCTACATCGATTCAAGATAATTCAAAAATGCTTACTAGCACTGATATTTTGGGGAAATACAACAACATTTCCTTAAAAAGATCTGAGCTTACTACACAAGAACGGCAAACTTTGTTTGAAGTTGAAAGCCAAACATATAATGCGATTGAAAACATTCTTACAAAAAGATATTATGATAGTTTGATAAAAGATTTTATGAAAAGTAATAATATTACAAATTCAGAAATAGCTGAACAGATGTTTATTCAAAAAAACTCAACTGTTACTAATGAACAAGTAAAAAAATTTATTAAAGAAAATTCCGAAAATCCACAGCTTAAAGGTAAAACATTTGAACAACAAATGGCAATTGTGAAACCTTATTTAGATAGCCAAGCAGCAAAATTTTTAGTTGCTCAAGCAATTTTAAACGGTAAAATTGAGGTATCTGGAGTGTCAAAACCATTAGCTCCAAAAATATCAATTGACATTGGAAACTCTCCTTCAAGAGGCCCAGCAAATGCTCAAGTTACTATTATTGAATTTGCAGACTTCCAATGCCCTTTCTGTGCAAAAGCTCATCCAATTATCGAAGAAATTTTAAATCAATATAAAGAAAAAGTAAGATTTGTATTTAAAAATTATCCTTTAATAGAAATTCACCCAGAAGCAATTCCTGCAGCAATTGCTGCAGAGTGCGCAAATAAACAAGAGAAATATTGGCAAATGCATGATAGTTTATTTGAAAATCATAGAAAATTAGGTGAAGAAACCTATGTTAAAATTGCAAAAAGCATTGGTTTAAAAATAGATGAATTTAATAAATGCAGAAAAGATCAACAGATTCATGATAAAATAAATGCAGAAAGAAAATATGGACAAACTCTTGGAATTAATGCAACTCCCGCATTTTATATTAATGGAGTGCAATTTATAGGAACATTGCCGAAAATAGAACTCGAAAAAATAATCAATAATGAATTAGTGAAACATTAGTTCTTTTCTGTTTTAAATGTATTAAAAAAAATCAGGAATTACTATGACAAAATGTAAAATTAAGAAATGGAATAAAGGTGAAATATGAACCCAATTAAAACTTATAATATAAAAAAATATTTTTTATTTATTTATTTTTCATTAATAACTTTTCAATTTGTAAATGCAGAAGAAGTTTTTAACAAAAATATACAAGAAAATATTGAAAGTACAAAAGGAATCAAGTTACAAGATGTTGTTCAATTTAAAATATTAAAAATTGATAATGCTTCAAATATAACAATTCAATTAAATACCAAAAGAGATTTTAAAATATATGAAGATAATTTAAAATTTAAATTTATTCCATATAATAGCCTTTCATATCCTATAAATTATAGCCCGACGCAACCTGCGGAAACTTATTTTGATCCATTTTATAAGAAAAAGAAAAATATATTTAAAAATGGAGCGAAATTTATTGTTAAAATCAATACTAATGTTAATAAAGAGGATCAACTTGAAATTGGAGTTCAATCTTGTTCAGAGTCTGTATGTCTCGTTCCTGCAAAACTTTCTCTATTTATATCTGAAGGAAAATTATCAGAAGAATCAAAACTTTCCACAATATTATCAAAGAAAGATTTAAAAGAAAATGCTTCAAATTTATTAGATTTATCCACTTCGAAAACTCAATCTAATAAAATAAATTTTATTGATGATAAAGAAAAAATAATCCAAAATTCAGAATTTGAATCTTCTGAGAAAATAACCTTACTTAATGATGGCATCGCAATAAAAATTCAAGAATCTTTAAAGTCAGGAAGCTGGTTATTATTTCCCGCTCTTTTTATAGCTGGCTTATTGATGAATTTAACTCCTTGTATTTATTCTATGATCCCTATTACTCTCAACATAATGTCTCAATATGGTGGAAAAGGAAAAATAAAATTATTGCCTTTTATTTATGTTGGCGGAATGATTATTACTTATGCTATGCTTGGAGTTTTTGCAGGAATGTCTGGTAATATTTTTGGTTCACAGCTTGCAAATCCGATTTTTAATTGGATAGTTGCTTTTATCATGTTTTTGCTTGGCTTATCTATGCTTGGAGTCTTTAATTTTACAGCAGTACAATCATTTGCTAACAAAATCCCTATTGCGCAAAATTATCCTCGCGTTGCAGTTGCTACAATGGGAGCTGTATCTGGATTAATTTCAGCTCCTTGTAGCGGTCCCGTATTAAGTACAATACTTTTATTAATTGCTCAGAATAAAAATCCCGTATCAGGATTTACCTATATGCTTTTTTTCGCATTTGGTTTTGGATTACCATATATTATTTTAGGTTATTTTGGGCAAAATTTAACTCGTCTTCCAAAGTTTCCAAGACTATTAAATTTTATAAAAATGTTTTTTGCTGCTCTTATGTTTGCACTTGCACTTTATTATGTTAGAAGCTTTTTTATAAAAATTCCATTTATCCAAGATTTTTGTGCAAAACCACAGTTATTATCTATTTGTATTTTTGTTATACTTGCTCTTGTTTTTACAGTTTTTTCAACAAAAAAAATATTTTAGGAAAAATATCTAAAATTGGATTAATATTTTCATGTTATATTTTATGCTTGTGGATCACTCTAGCGTCTACATATAGTTTTTATTACAATAAAGAAATTTCTTCATTTAATAATTTAAATGATAAATCAATAATTCAATGGCATTCTAATTTTGATGAGGCAGTTGCAATAGCTCAGAAAACAGGCCAGCCAATTATTTTTGATGTATGGGCAGAATGGTGCGTAGCATGTCTTGAAATGAAAGAGACGACTTGGAAAGATAAAAAATTAATTGATTATATAAATAAAAACTTTATTCCTGTTAAGTTAGACTACACTAACTTGCCAGAGAATGTTCAATTGCTTCTTAATAGATGGGAAATAAGTGGTCTGCCTGCTGTAGGGTATTTTAAAATTAATTCTGATTTTAAAGGAAAACCAGATATTTTATTTCAAGGTTATTCATCGTCAAATAAACTACTAAAAGCTTCAATAAGTATACAGAGTAATTGAATGATAATAAATATTTTATTATCATTCTTAAAATTTATTTTAATAATTTGAAGTTTTTAGAGGCTCTGAAAAAATAAATTTTACTCCAAATATAAGTTTAAATTATTAAATTTTTTAATTTAAAATGAGAATTTATAGGTTTCTAGAAGCGTTTTATTTCAAAAAATATAGGGAGTTAATTTTATATCATTATTAAAGTTTATATATAGTGAATTTAAAATGAATTTTGATTTATAATCTGTAATCTAAAATTCATAATAAATTTTAGATTCAAAAATAATTAAAATCAGTAAATTCAATATTATAGGAATATAATATAAATATATTAAATTTTTATATTAATAATGTTTAATTTATTTTTAAGTCATAATTTAATAAAAAAATGCTAATATAAATTTTATATAACAATACAAATAGTTATATAAAAAAGAAAGGTATTTTTTTATTCCATGAAACATTATGAAATTATTGCGAAAAATTTATTAAAAAAGTCTAATATTATCATTGTATTAATGCTTTTTGTCCTTTTTTATTCTTGCAGTAAAGGCAATAATAATAAACAAGAAACTTCTAAAATAGACTCAGTAAGTGATGGATTTCCAAGTAACTTGGCAAAAATTGAAGTCCAAGAACCTAATAAATTTATTTCTAAATTAGGTGAAACAAAGACACAAAAAATCAATATAAAAAATACAAGTAATATTATAATTAAAGACATTTCTATTAATAATTTAAAGACGCCTTTATTTATTTTCAATAATCGCTGTTTGGGAAGATCTCTTGTGGCAGGACAATCTTGTAGCATGGACATTAAGTTTTCTCCAAATAAAATAGAAAACTCTTTTCAAGAACTTATAATAAATTATTATAATGAAAATAATTTATTAAGTTCAAAGTTATCAATCCCCTATCAATCAATTGGAAATGGAAAAATTTCTATTTCTAAAATTCAACAATTGTCAGCTAATGCATCAATTAGTACAGATACAAAAACTGTTACTTTAAAAAACGAAGGTACAAGCAAAGCTAAATTAATGTCTATTCATGGTTTGCAATTCCCCTTAAATGTCCAAAATTTGAATTGTAGAATTGGTAAAATAATGGACCCAGGTGAGTCTTGTAATTTTAACGTTGTATATTCTCCTAGCAGTGCAGAAAATGGTACTCAATTTTTGCAAGTACAATACAAAGATGATTTCGAAGTGTTATTAACTGAGAGTAAAATTTCTTATTTAGCCACGGGAAAAGTTGAACTTAACTTTAATTCATTTCCTAAACTAGAAACAGAAATAAACAAAGAAGTCCAAAAAGTAATTATAATTACCAATAATGGAAATCAGGCTGCTGAAATTATAAAAATTCATCCACTAGAAAATCCACTATTTATTAAAAATGATACTTGTTCTTTGCTAACTTCATTAAATTCTGGAAAAAGTTGCGAAATTAATGTAGGATTTAAACCAAATTCCGAAGTTGAAAGTATGCAATTACTAAATTTAGAATTTAGAGAAAATGATCAAATTTTGTCAAAAGAAATAGATATTTTTTATAAAGGAAATTTAAAAAAATATCCACCAAATTATACTTACCATGATGGTTTGCGAATTACGTCATTTAATACAATGTTACTTTCTTCAGGATTATTTCCTAATTACAATATGAGTTTTAGAGCAGATTTAATTAGTAAAGCTGAATTCTTAAAATCACAAGATATCGTTGTATTTCAAGAAATATTTGACAATAATGCAAGTGATGTTCTTCTTGGAAATTTAAAAAAAGATTTTCCTTATCAAACACCGGTAGTTGGAAGGACAAAAAAGGGATGGGACGCAACGCTAGGAAAATGGAATAATCTTATTCCTGAAGATGGTGGAGTTTCTATTATAAGCAAATGGCCAATTGAAGAGAAACAGCAATTTATTTTTAAAGATTCCTGTGGAGGTGATGCCTTTTCTTTGAAGGGATTTGCTTATACAAAAATTAATTTTAATGGTACTTATTATCATATTATTGGAACTCATCTGCAATCAGAAGATAGTCTTTGTTTGTCTGATTCTGGAGGCGTAAAAAGTAGAAAATCACAAATAAATGAAATTGCAAAATTTATTTCCGAAAAAAATATACCTCAAAATGACTTTGTTTTAATCATTGGAGATATGAATATAGATAGAAATAATACCTCAGAATATGAGAACATGGTAAATACATTAAATGTAAACCAGCCAAAATATTTAGGTGTACCATATACTTTTGATACTAAAAACAATGGATTAGCGAAAGAGCGATATAGCTCTTATAAAAGCGAAAATTTAGATTATATTTTTGTTACTAAAAATCACAATCAAATGCAAAATTGGCATAACTTAACAATTGATCCTCCTTCAGAGCAATGGACAGTTTTTGCTCAAGAAAGAACATGGGCATATACGGATTATTCGGATCATTATCCTGTTATGGGATTTGCATTTGCAGATAATTCAACTCCAACAAAATCCTATATTCCAGAAAATGGGAACTATAGTAAAATCAAATTAATGAACTTAAAAGAAGAAAAATATATATCACATAATTTAAATCCAAGTGAAATTATTAAAATATCGGAAAATTCTTTTGGCCCTTATACAACCTTTAATATTTCCAATAACTTTTCAATGAGAGACAATGGTTGTATTTTAACAGGAGATAAAATACGAATTGAGTCAACACAAAATGTTGGATATTTTTTAGGGAAAAATAACAATAATACCTACAATCTCCAATCTGGCTCTAATTCTGCTTTGTCTGAATTAAGCATTGAAATTATAAATAAAATTGATAAATGTCTAAAAAGTGGAGATACAATTATGCTT
>NZ_JBIPMD010000030.1:0-23294 GCF_044369315.1 Silvanigrella sp. | reverse complement strand
ACTTTTGTTAAATTTGTTGCAAATAGCCATGGAGGTCGAATTTCTTATTTTAGAAGAAATGGATTAACTGTTTTTGCTTTAACAATTCCAAATATTTTAAATATTATACCAAAGTTAACTCAACAAAATGATAATAAAATTATACAAAATTCACGTAAAAATATTGGAAATAAAAATAAAGTTATTCTTTTAATTGAAAATCCTCTTTCATATGAGAAAATAAGCACAATTTGCTGGCCAAATGATACTGTAATCGAGTATCATAATATTTCAGATAAAGTTTTTGATTTATCTGAATGCTTTTGTATCTACACGGATACGAATTCGGATATTATAGAAAAGGCTCTATCATTGGGTATAAGTGTGGTGCTTCATAAAAGCTTTTATAGTGGCGAGTTCATATTGAAAAAGGTACTTCAAACAAGAAAAAAGTAATGGTGTTATAGAATGATTTTTGAAGAGCTAAGTATTTTAATTGTTGATGATAATAAAGATGAACTAGAGAAATATATTTCTCTTTCGCAATCTTGTGGATTACATTCTTTTGGTGCTACTTCATTGGATGAAGCGAAACAAATGCTTTCTGCAAATGGTTTTGATATTCTGTTAACAGATATCCATTTGGGGGTAGAGGATAATTCAAAATCAAATAAATCTGGCTTTGATATTATTCAATTTGCTTTAGAAACTCAGCCTCAATTAACTGTTATAGCTATGTCCCACGATTTAGATAAATCCATTTTTGATAAAGCATTTTCTTTAGGTGCATCTCATTTTTTAAGAAAACCTATATATAATTCAGATGAAATTCTAATTTATATTAAGTTAGCTTTGCAAAAAAAACACTCTAATCTTTCGAATAACTCGGTCGAGGTTTCATCAAATCGGTTTTTAAAAGACAATTCATTTAAAATATATAAAAATGGTGTCATTGTTTCATCAAAGCATGATAAATTTTTAAATGGAGTTGCTAAAAATAAAAAAATACCTTTAGTTTTATTTGGAGAAACCGGGACAGGTAAAGAAGAATTTGCTAAAATACTTCATAAAAAAAGAGTTGAAATTGAAGGAATGATCCCTTTTGTTACTGTAAACTGCCCCCTATTAGATAATGATTTAACATCTTCCCTATTATTTGGGCATAAAAAAGGTGCTTTTACAGGAGCAAACGAAACAACCAATGGTTATGTTGCGGCTGCCGATGGAGGTATTTTATTTCTTGATGAAATTCATACTCTGGATCTCTCTACACAAAGAAAATTACTACGTGTTTTAAACGACGGAAGTTACAACAGAGTTGGTGATATGCGTATTATCCATTCTTATTTTCAACTTGTTGTTGCTACTACTAAAGATTTAGATGAAGAAGTAGAGTCAGGAAGAATGCTAGCTGACTTTAAGTATCGTATTAGTGGGGCTGAAATTATTTTAGATCCTTTAAGAGAGAGACTCGAGGATATCCCGCTGTTTGTTACCGTATTCTTTAAAAGAGAAAATATTGAGGTAAGTGAAGAGCTTATATATGAAATCAGTCAAATGTGTCAAAAATCCCTTTGGAAAGGGAATATTAGACAGTTGTTTCGTGTATTGCAGCGGATGTTGATAAATGCTCAACTTCATGAAGAAGAGTTAAATATTCATCATCTTGTATTGCCTAATAAAGAGCCATTAACTCATAGATTTCAAAAACAAACTACTTCTACAGATCCAAAACCTGTTTCTTTGCCTAAAGAGCAAATTGATCAATATATTTTGGACTTATTACAAAATGCTTTATATAATGATTGTGCTTTAAATGACGTAATTGATGAAATAGAAAAGACAATTTTAATTAAAGCTATGAATAGACATGATAGTATTGCAAAATCTCATATTGCATTAGGGATCAGTAGAAATGCAATTGATGCAAAAAGAAAAAAATATAAAATATAATCATTTTAAAATTTGATAATAATTATCATTTTTAGAGCTTCATTTTTTTTATTTATTCCAGAAATAAAATTGCATTTTCTATGTTATAGGGTGTATCTCTTTTTTTGGTAAATCTTATTTGATTGGTTTACCTAAAACAAAAGGAGAGTTCCTATGCAAAAAAATGTTTCAACTAGGAGTGCTGAATTCCTAAATCAAAATCCAATAATTAATATGGATAATATCAAAAACAATCCTCTTGCAGACTCTTTATATCAAGATCCTATTTGGCAATTAGCGAAAAGTGATCAAAAAGAAAATCCATTTTCGAATGAAATTTTACAACTTTTAATTTTTGTAAGAAATATAAATAAAACTGCTTTTAATACGATTGAAGACAAAGAAGCATGTGTCCCGAAAATTTGGAATGCAAAAGAACATAACCCGGATAGAAATCTAAACGGTGGTGGAGTTATGACCGTCATTCGTGCAGATCATCTTGAAAAATCCGCAGTAAATTTTAGTTGTGTTTGGGGTCCAAAATATCCTGCTATGGAAGGGGAATATGCAAATAAACCTTTTGCTGCAGCTGGAGTTTCTTTAATTTCACATCCAAGAAATCCTTTTGCGCCCATAATGCATTTAAATGTGAGGTGTATCAAAGTATTTGGTAATGATAAAACAACAACTTGGATTGGTGGTGGAGCCGACCTAACTCCTATGTTTCCTTTTGAAGAAGATACAGAGCTATTTCATAATGCTATGAAAACAGTTTGTGAAAGAAATTCAAAAGTCGCAAATTATGAAAAATATAAAAAGTGGGCTGAAGAATATTTTTATATTCCTCATAGAAAAGAAGAAAGAGGCGTTGGTGGTATCTTTTTTGATTTTGTAAAAACAGAAAATGATTCTGACCTTTCCCTGTTGCTAGATGTAGGACAATACTCGGCAAGAGCTTATGCTGAAATTCTATCTCGTCGTATTGAAATGCCTTATGATGAATCACTTGTAGAAAAGCATCATTATTGGCGAGGTCGATATGCTGAATTTAATTTGGTATATGATCGAGGCACAAAATTTGGATTAATGACTGGTGGAAACCATGAAGCCATTTTTTGCTCCTTACCTCCTCAAGTCAAATGGTGAATTATGGTTGAAGTTGGTTTTTTTTCTCTCTGCATGGGTTTGATTTTATCTATATACGGCTTAGTAATGGGGACTTATTCCTTATATAGGCCATTATCTGGAATTGTGGCAAGTTCTAGAAATTCACTTATATCTGTTTTTATTTGTGTACTTATATCATCACTTATAATGTGGAATTCCATTTTTTTTCATGATTTTTCAGTAAAATATGTTTATCAACACTCCGCAGTAGATATGCCACCACTTTATTTATTCACATCTTTTTGGAGTGCTCTTGAAGGAAGTCATTTATTATGGACTTTAATCATGAGTGCCATTGTTACTTTTTCTTTAGTTACCGTTCGCAAAGAAAATGTTTCTTTATATCCCGCTTTATGTGTTGCTTATGGCTGTGCTTTAACATTTATGCTTTTTTTAAATGTAAGTTATTCGGCGCCTCTTGATAGATTATTTCCTGTCGGAAAATTTGGCCAAGGTATGAACGCACTTTTGCAAAATCCATATATGGCAATTCATCCACCTATGTTATTTACGGGTTATTGTTTACTTATTGTTCCTTTTGCTTATTCCTTTGCGGCTTTAGTCCGTGGTGGATTTACCAGTGAATGGCTTGGTACGGTAAGAAGATGGTCTTTATTAGCATGGGCAATATTATCAATCGCTATTTTTCTAGGCGGAAAATGGGCTTATGTCGAATTGGGTTGGGGCGGCTATTGGGGTTGGGATCCTGTTGAAAATAGTTCCTTAATGCCTTGGCTTGCCATTACAGCAGCTCTTCATACATTATTAATTACAGATAAAACGGGAAGACTGCCGAGACTTCTTTTATTTTTAAATATGCTTGCGTTTTCACTCACATTTTTGGGAACATTTATAACAAGATCAGGTGTTATTAGCAGTGTTCACTCTTTTGCAGAAAGTGAAATTGGTCCTTCTTATTTAGTATGGGTTGTATTTTTACTTGCATTGACGATTGGTCTTATTTTTACTCGTGGTCATTATATTCAAGGTGCCGCAAAAACCAATGAATGGAAAGTTTCAAAAGAAAGCGCTCTTTTATTTACAATCTTTTTTGTTCTTTTCTTACTTGCGCTTGTATTTATTGGGACTATTCTACCTCTTGTTGTAGAAGCCACAAGGGGAATAAAAATTTCTATCCAACAACCTTTTTTCAATGCTTTTGCTCCTTGGATTGGGGCGGGTCTTGTTTTAATTTTAGGAGTTGGAAATTTAATGCGCTGGAAAAATGGAAAAATAGAAGATCCTATTACATGCCTTTTATTTCCATTTATTTGGGCGACCATTCTCACTTATATTCTTTCTGAGCGTAAAAACTTTGATATCATAAGTTCATTTGTTTTTTTAATCGTTATATGGACAAGTTGTGTACTTATTATGGATCTTGTTTATAAACTAAAATCAATGAGATGGAATGGGAAAGTATTTTTGTATTTTAACAGACCCTATTTAGGTGCCTTTATTATACATATTGGATTTTTATTTGCGATTGCAGGGTTTGCTGGAAATTACAGAGGGATTTCTGCAGAAGCTCATTTAAATTTAAATGAATCCACTTCATTCAATGGTTATACAATTACAAATGAAGGTCTTTCCTATAAGCGTGAATATAATGCTCAGTATGTTATTGGAAATTTAAAATCGATTGATAATCAAAATAATGAAAAAATAATGATACATCCTATGAGAAGTAAATTTACAAATAATGAGCAATGGTTCAATGAAATTGGAATACATTCCACATTTTGGCATGATTTATATATTGTTTTAGCTTCTTTTGATGTAAATAACCAAAGCGTATCTTTAAAATTAAATTGGAATCCAACTGTGAAATTGGTTTGGACAAGCCTTATCATTATGGTCTTAGGTGCTGCTGTTTCTCTATCGCATCGAATTCGAAAAAGAAGTCTTGAAATTGATGATGAAGGTAAAATAAAAGAATCAGATGATTCCTTGGATACTTATTTAAAAGATATTATTTCAAATTCAACATTAAAAACTCAATTGTCTTCTAAAATTGTTTCATTAGGCATTATTGGTTTTTCCGTTTTTGTTACATTATTTTGTTTTACAGGAGTTTCCTTAGCTCAAGCGAATTCCGACAATCAAAATTCAGGACCAACTCAAAATAAGTTGCTTCAAGATGGGGCTGGTAACGGCTCCTTACTTAAAGGAACAAAATTAGAATCAGGGCAAATTGTTCCCACAATGATCAATCCAAAGGTAGAAGAGGTTGCGAAAGAGTTGAGATGTCCCACTTGTATTGGAATGAGTGTTTTAGAAAGTGGCACTCTTCAAAGTATTGCAATGAGAACAGAAATTGAAAAACAAGTTTCTGAAGGCAAATCAAAAACCGAAATTATTCAATATTTTAAAAAAGCATATGGGCCCTGGATTTTGAGAGAACCCGATATTCATTCTTCAGTAGGGTTTTTAGTATGGGGAATTCCAATATTGGGATTATTATTTGGGCCCATTTTTATTATTTTAGGATTAAGGCAATCGAAAAAAAGAAAATTATCTAATGAAAAAGAATTGTTGAATGAGATAAAAAAATTTATAGAAGAAAAAAAGAAGGGGGTTGAGGTATGATTATTGTATTATTTTTATGTTTACTTACTGCAATACCCATTGTTTTTTTTGTTTTATCTCCTTTAATGTCGAATCATTTTAAAAAACCGCTTGCTCAAAATTTTGACGATTTTTCAAGCGAAAAAGAATTACGCAATGTTACTTTTTTAAGAGATTTCTTATTTCAAAAATTGATTTACGGTAAAACTGAGCATGAAGATATAGATAAACTTACTGAGAATGAATCCTTAGTATTGCTTGTTACTTTATGTGAACGACTCCAGCAAGCAGGGCTCAGTTGGCTTCCAAGTCAAATTCAAAAACCAACTTCAGAAAAAATATTTGAAAAAGGCTCTTCCTTATTAGATTGCTTATTTTTTATTTTAATATCATTTCTTTTTTCATTTGGAATATTAGCATCTAATGCTTCTTTTTCTTTGGAAAATCAAAATGGCAGTGCTTCGTTAGAAAGAGTAGCAACACCATCAGATGTTACAATTCCTCCTCCAACCATTTTACCGGGAACAGGATATTGGCTTCCTGCAGTGAATCAATTTATTTTAATTCCTGCGCAAGGAAAACTAAATGTTTATTATGTAGGAATGTATAATAATACTTTTAATGCTAAAAGTGCTATTGTTCAAATTCCTTTGCCTAAAGATTTTTATAATCTTCAAATTTATGGAAATTCTAATTTAATTATAGAAAAAAGTCAGGATGGTGGCTCTCCTGTAATCAATACTCCTTTATCGAGTGGAGTGAATCAAATTAGCGTTGAATTTTCATTGCCCGCATCATTTGGGAATACGAATTGGCGACCAGCAGATTTATTTATTCTACCTGGTGTTACTATTTTTATGACGCCTGAATATAGCAGTGGATTAAGAAGTTTATTTTCAAATTTTATTGATACGACAAATGTTTGGCCTCCTCGTATTTCAAATATTCCAATAAGTTTTCGATCATTTGTTGGTCCCGATCCACTAGATAACAATGCGGCATCACAAAAGGATCCGAATCATTTATCGAGACAGCTTGTGCGTGTTGGAAATCAATCAGCAGAATTTCCATCCTTCGATATAAATGGAATTTTACCTTCACGCACACCTATTTATGTCCTATCTGTATTTTTTGCTTTTTTTCTTTTCGGTGTTACTGCTTTCTGTATTTTTAAAACGTCAAAATAATTTGTGTGTTTAAGTATTCATAATAAAAAAAATGGAAAGCCTTCTTGCTCACATGAAATCTCATGGATAAGATAGACTGTGTCTGATATGGAGGTTTCTTTTTATGATATTAAATAGTGAGTCAGTAGAATTAATTAGATTAAATGCAATTCGTTTAGCAACTTCAATTCGCAGTAAAGATGATTTAGTTGATCTTGCTACGGCAAGTTCTTTTGAACAAGTATTTTCTGCGATAGAAACAATACTTACAAATACAGAAATGTATTTTGATGATGATTTGCTTATTCAGCTTGATATTCAATCATGGCAAAGTTTTAAAGCAATTTTACTTGTATACACATTGAACGTGGTGAATCGTCAAATTAATTTAGCAAGAGAGTCTGGCTTTTCACAACAAGCTGGTCGTGATTTTGGAGCAAGTACCACAAATCTTTAATTTATTCCTTTCTCTCTCTCTCTCTCTCTCTCTTGCACTATTCTTTTTCCTCAAATATGATGTGATTGTATCTCAAGTTTAAAGTCTGTTTCGTTAGTTAATATTGTCAACAGTTTCTTTATTGTTACTTTATTGGAGGACCTACATGAAACGTCTGCTAAAGACCACGTCGCTTTTTTCTTTGATTGCAATTTCTGGTAGTGCATTTGCTCAGTCAGCAACAGATACTGCAAATTTTTCACCCCGCCTTAAAATAGCATCTCGTTATTCTTTATGGGATTCCTACCGTAAAAATGAAATGGATGTATTTGGTTCGACAGCTCGTTTTGGTTTAAATTATCGTTACAAAAATATTTTTGCTACTTTAGAAGTTCAGGCAGGAAACCCTTCGGAAGCATATACAAACTCTTCGTCTCAAGGCTATGCAACAACGAATGGTAGAGAGAGTTTATTTAATGTCCGTAGAGCAAATGTAGGCTTAGATGTTTATAAGTCTGACCCCGCTTCGGTTTCTTTTGTATTTGGTAGAGATCGTATTGTTTCATCAATTGTTTATGGTCCTGATGCTATGGTAGAAAATATAGCGACCAACCTTGATAACGTCTCAAGTTTAACAAGTTCAGACGGGATTGGTTTGAAATATGCCGGCAAATTTGATTTTGGTATGATCAATTTTGGTATTGGTTCATATAACAACTTGGCTGCAGCAACACAATCTACGGGATCGGGTTGGTTTGGAAATTCATCACTTGTCGTTGGCGACAACTCTTTTAACTCTTCTCCAAAAACACAATCACGCGCTATTCAAGCGAATTTAAATGCAGATATTACTGCGGGTGATGGTGTTGTAGAAGCGAGAGTTGGCTATGGTTCTCAGACAAATGCAGTAAATAAAATAACTACAACCACTACTTCAACTACGGATTCATCTGGTGTAACAACAACAGTTTATACTAACACTTATAAAGTATTTGATGTTACAAATACGGAAGCATCTCTTGGTTATAACTATATGAACTCTGCGCTAAGAGGCGGTGTTTGGTATCAATCTGTTACAACTAGCAAGAGCCAAACAGGTGTTCTTGGCGCTACTAACAATATTGATAATTACACAGCAAGTACTACAGATGATTCCCAAACAATCAATACCGTTGGTGTTGGTGTCACTGGAAACTCAAAACTTTGGGGTATGAGTGATTTATTAACAACGGGTGATGTGCTTACTTATTCTCTTGCTTATCAAAACGCAAATGGCCAATTAGTTTCTGGGGGTGGTGGAACCACAGGTGTAACTAAATTTACAAACTCTACTTTAACAACAGATTTTTACAATGTTGGGGTAGGTTATCAGCTAGAAAAATTCGCCCTTGAATTTAACTACGCCATGATTAATGCGAGTAAAGAAATTTATACCGATAATGATGGAAAAGCGAATGCGACACAAGCTTCTATATTCTATTTAATGGCTAAATTGTCTTTATAATTAAAGTAATTGATTTAACTTAATTGATGAGATGTGTTTACTTAACACGTCTCATTTTTTTATATGGTGTCTGTTACTTTATTTAAGTTTTTAGGAAGGTCTGGATTGCGGCCTAATTTTAGAGACAACATGGCAGCTAATTTATAAAAATGATAAATACTTAAAATATTATCACACAAAGAATTTATTGAATTTGCTGTTTTGATTATATAAGTATTTGAAAGATTTTTTTCATATTTATGTGCAATTTCATTTGTTGTTATGACGAAAAGTTTTGCTTTTTTATTTTGTAAAGTTTCGATTAATTTCAGCATGCTCTCTAAAGTTTCATCATTCGATAAATAAAGCAAAATAGGATAGTTTTTTTGGATTAATTCAAAAGGTCCATGTAAAATTTCAGCACCACTAAAAGCTTCGGCATGAAGTCCACAGGTTTCTTTTAATTTTAAAGCAGACTCAAGTGCAATAGGGAAAGAATAACCTCTTCCTAAAACTAAAATACTTTTTTCATTTAATAAATTTTCAACAACAAGACTCATTTCATTTTCATTGAAATTCAATAATTGATTTGAAGTATTTAAAAGCTGTTTATTTAAATTGGTATCGTTTTTCCAATAGGAAATAAGCTGTATTATTCTTGAAAGGGAAGCAATAAAACTTTTTGTTGCTGCAACAGATTGTTCTTTATTCGCTAAAAGGGGAATACAATACTCACATTCCTGCTCTAGTGGCGAATTTTTTTCGTTCACAAATGCAAGGGTGATGGCTCCATTTTTCCTTGCAAAAGCCATGCTTTCTATAAGGTCGCTGCTTTTACCTGACTGAGAAATGCCAATAACGAAACTATTTTTATAATTTATATTTGATTTATAAATAGTATGGACCGAAGGAGCAATGGATGCGGTCATAACTCCTAAATGGGTTTCAATTGCATATTTTGAAAAAGAAGCAGCGTGATCGGAACTTCCTCTTGCTAAAGTAGCAACAAAATTTGGAGAATTTTTTTGAAGTCGGTTTGTTACTTCATTTAAAATATCTAAACTGTCATTTTGTTGGTTTTTAATAATGCTTGCAGATTCTTCTGTTTCTTTCTGCATCCAAAATTTTAAGCTCATTTTGAAATCCTTAACTTTACATAAAAAGAGGATATTTATTTTCGGCCTTTGTTAAGTTTTTTTCTATAGCTGTGGAAATAATTGAATTTACAGAACCAGAAAGTTTTTCACGTAAAGACTCTTTTTTAGGAGTATAAATTTGATAAACTTCAAACTGTTTACTAGCTTCTAATAAATAGTCATCACTCGTTTTTAATTCATCTACTAATTTAATTTCAAGTGCTTTAATTCCATACCAATATTCACCAGTGGCAACAACTTGAATATCAACAATATTTCTATATTTTTGGACATGACTTTTAAAAAGTTCATGAACATCATCAATTTGTTCTTGGAATTTCGCTTTTTTCTTTTCCGTAATTTCGCCTAATGGGGTGAGAGTTCTTTTATATTCACCAGCCGTAATTTCTAAATAATCGATATCATTTTTATGAAGAAGTTTATTTAAATTAGGTAAACTAGCAATAACACCAATTGATCCTAAAATAGCAAAAGGTGCGGCAATGATTTTATCGGCAAGACAGGCCATCATATAACCCCCACTTGCAGCAACTTTGTCGACACAAATGGTTAAAGGAATTTTTTGATCTTTTATACGTGCTAATTGAGATGAAGCCAGGCCATAGGCGTGAACCATTCCGCCAGGGCTTTCTAAGCGGACAACGACTTCATCACATGGTCTTGCTGTTTGTAAAAGTGTAGTAACTTGTTCTCTGAATACCGTAACAGCAGATGCAGCAACATCACCATTGAAATCTAAAACAAAAATACGTTTAGGTTTTTCTGTTTTTACATCGGATTTGGAGTCACTTTTTTCAAGTTTCTTTTTTTCTTTTTCTTCAAGTTTTTCTTGTTTTGAGATTTCTTTTAATTCGCTTTCCGATAGAATTTCTTTTAATATTTTATCTTTATTTTCTTTATAAATTTCATTTAAATTTTTGATATTGATTTTTATATCTTGCGATTGTTTTTTCTTTTTAATGGCAATTAATACAATTATTCCAATAAACAATAAAAAAAGTCCAATCACTCCTAAAAATCCGAGAGATAGTTGAAACCAAGAAAACAAAGAACTAGACATAATGTGAACTCCCACTTGTTAATTTTTATTATTTATATTTATTGCGGCACTTAATATTTTATTTCCCGATGCATAACCTTGATATAAAATATCTGGTTTATCATTAAAATTAGAATTTGCTTTAAAAAAACTTGTAGCGGGTAGTCCGTTAACTTCCCATCTATTAACCAAATTTTGAATATTATCTGCTAATTCGGTATAATCTAACTTAACAGGAATAAAATTCGTATTGATATATTCAATCAATTTTTTATCTTTCCAGGTTGTTTCTTCCATTTCAAGACATGCTGTGCACCATTCTGCCCAGATATCTACCAAAATAGGTTTACCTGATTGTTTAGATAACACAACGGCATCATCAAAGTTTGTTTCCCATTTAATTCCATTTGGGTTTGTATTTTGTGCATGGGAAATATTTTTAGGGTGATAAAAACTATTTGAAGTGAATAAGGTAAGCCATAAAGCTAAAATACAGCATGTTAATGTCATACCAATTTTAGATATTTTTCCTAAAATATCTTTTTTAGTAGAAAGTGCAATAAAGGTTACTGAAAGTAACAAGAGTATTGCAATGGATAAAAATTGGGGTTTACTGAATATATCTTGAATATAAGGAATTTTTTGAAAAGTAGCTCGCGCATAATATAATGCAAGAGCAAACATAAGTGATGCAAAAAATATTTTGATAAAATTAAGAAGACGTGGGAATTTTGGCATTCTGCTTAAACGTTGGCCAAAAAAACCTAATGCGACATAGGGAAGTCCAAAACCTATTGCAAAAAATAACATATAGGTAAATCCAGATACTGGATTTTTATTTTGAGCGATTAATAACAAAATAGTGCTTAAAACAGGACCCGTACATGGGGCAGATATTAAACCAGAGACAGCTCCCATAGTTACTACAGCAGTTCTTGGATAATTTTGTGCAAGAGGAATTTTATTCGCAAAAGATTGAACTGCCGTAAAATTAAAAACACCTAACATGGACAGTCCTAATAAAAACATGACAATAGCAATAATCCAATTAAAAATGGGATTCGCAAGTTGTGCTCCAAAAATATTTCCTGTCATACCTGCAAAAACACCAAGAAGTGAGTAAGTTATTATCATCCCTCCCACATAAATAATAGGTAACGATTTTATTTTTTGTTTCCTAGAGTTACTTTGTCCAAATTGCGACATTACATTTAAAGTAATAGGAATCATTGGATAAACACAGGGCGTTAAATTCATAAGCAAGCCCGCTAGAAAAAGAGCTGGGAATAAAATCCAACTTCCTTTTTTAAGAGCTTCTTGAATTTGAAAGGCAATATTATCATTTAATAAAGTAATTTTTTCGGAAGTATCCATTTCTGTTTTTTCTACAACAGCTTCTTTGTTTACATTGACTTGATTGTTTAAATTTGTTGTTTGGTTATTCACTTTATTAGAGAATGTATTTGTATTATTTAAATCGGATATATTTCCTTCAATCATATAAACAGCAAGTTTTGCTGGAACTAAACAGACAGCATTTGAGCAGGATTGAATATCAATTTCAAGTTTATCATTTGATTGAAAAGGAGATTTACTTTCAATATAAAATACAGAAGAGTTTTTAAAAATCTTTTTTTCTTTTTTGTAAAAAGGGTCAAAATAAGATTCTGGTGGTTTTAATGATGTATATTTTAAAAGATGAGGAAGATTATTTTGAGGATGTAAATTAAAATTCAATTTGTCTTCATATATTTTAAAATCATTTTTTGTTTTAAGTTCTATTGTTGCTTTATAAAGATCTTTCTCTTTTTCCATTTTTAAAATTTTAAATTGAACAACTTCTTGAACTTTAATATTTGCGGAATCGACAAATTGAGAATCAGGTGCAACAAATATTTCATTTGCATAAAGGAAATTAGGCGAAAGAATTAGGAATAATCCTAAGATTAAAAATTTTATAACTTGATTTAGCTTTGAAATCACTTTTTACCTCTAAACCCTTTCTTAAATTGACCAATTGCCAATGCATGAGTAAATTAATTAAGCGCTTCGAAATAAATAGAATCGAAGCTAAACTTTGGAGCAAAAAAGACAATGACTCAATCTAAATCGTTTCAATTAAACCGAATTTCACCTGTCTCTGGCAATAAAAAAATACTTACAATCGTAATGGATGGAGTTGGATATACCAACCCAAATGCCAATATTACATCTGAGATCAAAAACCAAAAAGGAATTTTGCCCTCTGAAGCTTTTATTACAGGTAATGCAGTAAACGCAGCTTATACTCCAAATTTAGATAACTTGATTTCAAGTTCCTTATTTCGAACATTAAAAGCTCATGGAACAGCTGTAGGTTTACCAAGCGATGACGACATGGGCAACAGCGAAGTGGGTCATAATGCATTGGGAGCAGGTAGAGTTTTTGCACAAGGTGCAAAACTTGTGAATTCTGCTATTCAATCTGGTAAAATTTTTGAAGGTACTGCTTGGAAACAAGTTGTTGGAAGAGAAGAATTAAAAAACAAAAAAAATACACTTCATTTATGTGGTTTACTGTCTGATGGAAATGTACATAGTCATATCGATCATTTATTTGCATTAATTAAAGGCGCAAAAACCGAAGGAGTTCAAAAAGTTCGTCTACATCTTCTTCTTGATGGAAGAGATGTTGGACCATTAACGGCAACAGAATATATTTTAAAATTAGATTCTTTTCTTAAAGAAATAAATTCAGATCATTTCGATTGTAAAGTTGCTTCTGGTGGTGGAAGAACTTTTGTTACCATGGATAGATATGAAAGTGATTGGAGTATTGTAGAAAGAGGATATCAAGCACATATTCTTGGCGAAGGTCGAGGATTTTCTTCCTTATTAAATGCCGTTGAAACTTTGCGCCAGGAAAAAAACTATTATGACCAAGATCTACCCCCATTTGTCATTCTTGATAATAATAAACCTCTTGGTACAGTTGAAGAAAACGACAGTTTTATCTTTTTTAATTTTAGAGGTGATAGAGCAATTGAAATTTCAAGAGCTTTAACCGAGCAAAACTTTAAATCTTTTCCTCGCAAACGATTTCCTAAAATTTATTATGCAGGCATGATGCAATATGATGGAGATTTAAAATTACCTGAATTATTTTTAGTGACTCCACCAGCAATTGATAGAACATTGACTGAATTATTGTGTAATGCATCTGTGAAACAATTCGCTTGTAGTGAAACACAAAAATATGGACATGTTACTTATTTTTGGAACGGAAATAGAAGTGGTAAATTTAATGCGGAATTAGAAAATTATATTGAAATTCCTTCAGATCTTATTCCTTTTCAAGAGCGTCCTTGGATGAAATCAGCAGAAATTGCAGATATCACAATTAAAAATATGTATGACAATTCATTTGAAATAGGTCGTATTAATTTTGCTAATGGAGATATGGTTGGTCATTCAGGAGATTTTGCAGCTGCCGTTCTTTCTGTTGCCGCTGTCGATTTAGCATTAGGTCGAATTATGAAGGCAGCTAAAGAAACAAATACCATTTTAATTGTTGTTGCCGATCATGGTAATGCAGATGAAATGTATGAGTTAGATAAAAAAACGAAAAAAGTTATATTTGATGATAATGGAAAACCAAAGTTAAAAACAAGCCATACCTTAGCGCCCGTTCCTTGCGCAATTTATAATACCGAAATTTTAGAAAAAAATGTTTCTTTAAAAACAGATATGCCAAATGCGGGTCTTGCTAATATTGCATCTACAATTTTAGATATAGCGGGTTTTAATACACCCGATTTTTATGAACCGTCTTTAATTGAATTTCATTCTGAAAAAAAAAAAATAGATTTTAAAACAATCTTAAATTCTAATAGTGAAATCGTATTTCAAAAAAATAATTTTTCAAAACGTTATCAATTAGCCAAATTATCTTTAGATTTTGCAGATACCATTGCAAAATTAAGAGCACCAGACGGATGCCCTTGGGACAAAGAGCAAACGTTAACTTCTTTAAAAAGTTATTTGATTGAAGAATCTTATGAGGCTATCGATGCTTTAAATTCGTTTGATGACATTCCAACAGAAAATCAAATTAAAAATTATTATAGCGAATTAGGTGATGTCCTTTTACAAGTATATTTAAATGCACAAGTCGCTCAAGATGAAAATTTATTTAGTTTAAATGAAGTTTTTTCTAGTATAAATAAAAAAATGATTCAAAGGCACCCACATGTATTTCAAAAAATTGAATCTACAATTCAAAATTCAAGTGATGTGTTAGTGCAATGGGATAAAATTAAAGAACAAGAAAATATAGAGAACTCAAAACAAAATGATTCCTTATTAAAAAAAGCTCTGAAAAAAAGAGCATTGCCAACATTAAATTTTGGAGTAGAAGTTTCAAAAAGAGCCAAAAAAGTTGGATTTAGCTGGAATACAGTGGAAGAAGTATTTCAAGATGTTATTTCTGAAGTTAAAGAACTTCAATATGAAATTGAGCAAAATGAAAAAAATATAGAAAAAATTGAAGATGAAATTGGTGATGTCGTTTATGCATTGTGCAACGTGGTTCAGTTTTTTAAAGAAACAACGGAAGAAGCAAAGCATTTTGACTTTGATCTCATCGCTCGAGCTGCTATAGATAAATTTATTAATAGATTCAGTGAGATGGAGAAAATTTGTCAAGAAAAGGGAACCCCTTTAACGGAAACCTCTGTTAAAAACATCTCGCTTGACCAGTGGAATGATCTTTGGAAGCAAGCTAAAAAAAGGCGATATCGGTGATTTTTGAAGCCTTGCCAAATTAGGCTAGGCGTAGCATGTTTACTAACCGTTGTATGACGTTATTATAAAGGAAGCTATGTTATGGTGTTAAAAAATTTATTTGGCAAAAAAGATCAAAGTAAAAAGTTTGAAAATCCAACATTAAATGGAAATCAAACAGAAACAATTGAAGAAACTCAAGCTTCTGATTCTGCTCAACAACAAAATGAACCAACTCCAGCCTTGCATTTGGAAAACGCTTTAGTCGAAAATGCAAGAAATGACACTCCAGAAACAAGAGCAAAAGTATACCAAGAACTTTTGTTTTCTGATCTTTTATTAGCCCTTGCAGATACCGGCGCTCCTAGTGCTGCTGTAAATGAAGCCACTGTCGCTGCTGAAAATCCAAGCGTGAATGTCGCTATTTTATCAAATTCACAAGGTGTTCAATTTTCAGCCGCTTTTACAAGCGCTGCTGCTGCGCGTAGATGGCGTGCAGAAGGTGGGCAATATGTTTCCATACGAGGACAAGATGTTTTTAAATTATTAGAGCCAAGTCCTGCTGAAGTGATCGTTGTGAATCCTGGAAGCGCCCCCTTTGTTGTTTTAAATAAAGTTGAGTACAAACAGCTAGCTATGGGTATTGTTCCTCAAACCCAAAGAAGCCCTGTTCAAGTTAATGTTTCTAATGAACAAGCAAGCTCTGCTCAAGCTCCTTCTGAAGGCATGCAAATTGCTTTCCCTCCAGATGCGTTTAATGATGTCCAAAAACTACATGCTCAAAAAATATTAGCAGAATTTGAAAATATCGAAGCTGCAGCATTAGGAGCTATTCTTCCTCCAAATGCACCACAAGATTCAGGTTGGTTGCGTACTGTATTTTTAAGAGTTGTGGGGTTAGATGAAAATCAAGAACAAGTTCAAAGCTTTTGCTTAAGCGTTCGCGATTCTATGCGCAAAGATAATGAATATTTCATTGAAACTCAGTTTGAGGTTGGGGTTATGCCTGATCCTTCCTTTTGGGTTGCCATGCACCAAAATAATTTTATCTTATTAGATAAAAATCCACCTCAAATTCCTGCTACTGAAAATTCAATTAAAGAGTAATGATTTTATTATTTTGAGGTTTGTTTATTTATGATAAATTCTGTGATTGAGAGTGCAATAAAAAGGGCAGATCATTTTTCTCAAGCTTTATTATGGTATAATCATACTTTAAAAAATAATGCTCAATTTCAAAAAAGTTTTTTATTAATGACAAATGAACTTGTTGCTTGTGCTAGAGCAAATAGTTCATTAAAACAAGTTTTTTTTATTGCTGTTGGAAAATCGGCGCAAGTTGCTCAACTTGCTGTTTCTATGTTGGTGAGTGTAGGAATTGTTGCGCGATTTGTTCATCCAACAGAAGCCTTTCATGGTGATTTAGGTGTTGTTGGAAAAGAAGATACTGTTATTTTAATATCTAATAATGGAAAAAGTAATGAACTTTTACAGCTTTTACCTGGTCTGCAAGAGCGAAATGTAAAAATATTCGTTTTAACATCAAAAGAAGATTCTCCTTTAGCAAAATCAGCAAATCATGTGTTACTTATTCCTCCATTTGAAGAAATGTGTCCATTAAGTCAAGCTCCTGTAACAAGTACTGTTACTTCTCTTGCTTTATGCCAACTTTTTGTTGCTGCTACAGTAGAAATTCGTAATTATCCAATTGAAGAATATGCAAAAAATCATCCTGGTGGAGCTATTGGAAAAAGAATATTTTTAAAAGCAGATAATTTAATGGTTCAAGGAAACGAATTGCCATTAGTTGGAAAAGATGATCTTTTTAAATCTGTAATTTCTGTATTTACAAAATACTCTAAAGCAGCTGTTTTGGTTGTTGAAAATAATAAATTTATTGGTCTTATATCTGAAAAAGATCTTAGAAAAGCAATGGAAAAACATGGGGCCAGCGTTTTTGAATTAAAAGCATCCGAATTTATGAATAAAAATCCCACAGTAATTCAGCCTGGTTTACTTGCCATTGATGTTTTAAAAATAATGTGTGCTAAAAATCCACCATTTAATCTTATGCCTGTTGTTGATAATAATGGAAATGCTGTTGGTCTTGTTCGTATGCTAGATTTTGTTGCTGCGGGAGTTACTTTATAAAGTAACTTTATTTTTTAGTAGCAATTTTTTCGAGAGTATTTAAAGCCAGGGTGCGAATTCTTCCATCACTATGGTATTTAGATATCCAAATTATTTCTAGTTTAATATTCCCATCCTTTTTTCCGAGCCTTTGCATAATGGGAAAAAGTCTAAATTGAACCCAATTCTCTTCTTTTCTGTAACTTAATAACCAATCTTTAGGATTATTTGCAACAATTTTAGTTATTTGTTCTACAAATGTTTCTCTATAAGAAGTTGTAGTAGAGGCATAAATAATATTTAATTGATTAAACTCATCTTCAGTTAGTTTTGTTTTACGAGCAATCATTTCATTTAAAAATCGATTCATCAATATGGGAGTCCAAATTCTTACCATATCGGGATATTTAATTTCTTTTCCATCGCTGGATGGTTTTCCGTATAAGGATGGATCCAATATTTTTGTGTTATCTTTTTCTCTAATTTCTTTAGCAACTCTTTTAATCCAGCTTTTTAATGATTGAATATAACCTGCATCATTTGTTTCTTTTAGAATATCAATCCAACTGCTCAAATATCCTTTATCAATTTCTCTTTCAATCACTTGGCTAGCTTCTGAAATTTTAGCAATTAATCCCAATGTTATTAATGCTTGTTCTCCTTGTTTTGGAGTATATTCTTTTTCTGAAAGAGTTTTTTTCAAGTAATCTTTTATAGCCAATTCGCATTTTGGAAATTTTTTTCTAGTCAGACCTGAAGCAAGTTCCGCCCTTCTTTTTTCATTGCTTAATATTTCTTTTGACATTTCTTGAAAAAAATCTTTTTGATTATCATACTTTTCACAAAAATCTTTCACAATATTTATAGAGTCTGCTTCAGTAATAACTTCTTTTTGTGTTGCTGTATTTTCATTTTGATTTGCAAAAATAAACGTTTGATATAAACATATTAATAAGCAATATATGAATTTAACCATTATCAATCTCCGCGAGCCAGTAATATTTTTTTTCATTTGTTTGATTTAGTATAAAATTTAAATTTTTAACTTTAGCCCTTTTTTTAATATTAATAATGAGATCAAATAAAGTAAAATAATTATTTTCAAATAAAATAACTTTTTCTTCATCAAGTATTTTACTATTAAAAAATAAACAGAAAGTTCTAAATATGATAGGGTTATAACTAATGGTTTCTGTTATTTTACAATTTATTTTAACTTTTGTTTGGATTTTAATTGATAATTCTTCTTCTAATGATTTAACTCCTCTTATAAATAAGCTTCGATGTTTCGGAAATTCAATTTTATTAAGGCTTAATAAAGGAACTAAAGCGTTTCTTATTGAAGAGGATCTATTATTTTGAATAAACCACGCAACGCAAGCCCATATCGTAAATACAGCAAAAACAAAATGAAAAATAAAATTAGATATCAAAAACTTCTCCTTATCTTTACAAAATGCTTGTCTTTGTGCAAAATCTATAATGCAAATTATTGCATCTTCTCCGAATTCTTAGCACAAAGGGAGTTATTCCTGAATGGGATCTGATAATATTAAAACATCTCTTCCAAATGAGGAAGAAGCGCCGTCTCAATCTTCTAATACTCCCACTGAAGATATAGAAAAAATTGCGAATGATGCCTATCTTTCTTTGAAAGAAAAATGTCTGCAATATTTAGATTTTTCTTTGGAACCAACCTTATTTAAAGCGTTTCGTTTTGCTCATAATTTGCATGCGGGGCAAAGACGAAAAAGTGGTGAGCCTTATATTATTCACCCTATCGCAGTAGCTGAAATTTTAGCTGAATTTAAAATGGATGAAACCTCTTTAATTGCGGCCATTTTACATGATGTCGTTGAAGATACTCATGTTTCTGTAGAAGAGGTTTCAAAAGAGTTCGGTGAGCCCGTTGCCGCCTTAGTTGAAGGTTTAACAAAGTTAGCAAAAGTACAGTTTCGTTCTTCACAAGAAAAAATGGCAGAAAATTTTAGAAAAATGATAGTAGCTATGTCTAGAGACATTAGGGTTATTATTGTAAAACTTGCCGATCGTACTCATAATATGAGAACATTAAGAGCTTTAAACTTAGAAAAAAGACAACGTATAGCCGAAGAAACTCTTGAAATATATGCCCCTTTAGCAGGGCGTCTCGGGATGTACAAAATAAAAGCAGAGTTGGAAGATCTTTGTTTAAGAGAGCTAAAACCATCGGTTTATTACAGTCTTATTGCTCGAGTTGCTCAAAAAAAGACCGAACGAGATAAAATTATTGAGCAAGCAAGAGAACATCTTGATTCAAGATTAAAAGAAGCAAATATTAATGCAAAAGTATATGGACGCGCTAAACATTTTTATTCTATTTATAGAAAAATGTCTGATAAACAAATTGAATTTGAAGATATTTATGATCTATTCGCCTTACGTGTTATCGTAAATACACCAAATGAATGTTATGAAACATTAGGAATAATTCATAATATCTACCGACCTGTGCCAGGGCGATTTAAAGATTTTATCGCCATGCCAAAAGCCAATTTATACCAAAGTTTACATACAACCATTGTTGCTGCTAAAGGGGAGTTGCTTGAGGTTCAAATAAGAACAGCTCAAATGCATCATATTGCAGAAAACGGGATTGCGGCACACTGGGCGTATAAAGAAAAAAGAAAAGATCCAAACAATACCCAGCTCAATCCTGCTGACTTTGAAAAATTTAAATGGCTAAAACAAATTGTTAGGCATCAAAAAGAACTTTCCGATCCCGATGAGTTTTTAGAAGCTGTTAAAGTCGATCTTTTTGATGAAGAAGTTTACGTTTTTTCTCCAAAGGGTGATGTTTTTGAATTAAGAAAAGGATCCACTTGTCTCGATTTTGCTTTTGCAATTCATACCGATTTAGGATTAAAAACCACCGGAGCAAAAATCAATGGCCGCATTGCTACGTTAAGAACCCGTCTGCATAGCGGTGACGTAATTGAGCTTTTAGTTGGAAATAAAGTAAGAGCGACCAAAGATTGGCTAAACTTTACAACGACAACAAAAGCAAGAAATAAAATTAGAGCTTGGTTACGTAGCGAAGAAAGAACAAATTCAAAACAAATTGGACAAAATTTATTGGAAGAAGAACTATCAAAAAGTTCTTCTAGTTTTGAAAAACTTCAAAAAATAGGGGTTTTTCAAGAGATTCATAGGTACTTTAGTGTTGGTGGTTACGAAGATTTTATTTTGCAAATTGGCTATGGTAAAATTGATGCAAAATCAGCTGTTCAAAAATTATTGTCTGTATTGCAAATCCCAAAAGTACTTGAGATAGCAACAACTGCCGAGCCTCAAAAAACAATGCAACAAGAGTTTCAAGAAATTAGAACGGTTCAAGAAGCTTTAAAACAAAGGCAAGGTAAAAATAGAGCTGGTGGTGAAGATGCCGTTCGTGTTCAGGGTATGACAGGAATTGTTGTACGTATGGCTCGTTGTTGTGAACCTTTACCAGGCCAACCTATTGTTGGATTTGTTTCACGCAGCCGAGGTGTTACGGTTCATGCGGCAAGTTGTCAGTGGGCTTTATCAAATGACCCAGCACGACGTGTTGATTGTTCTTGGAATATTATTTCTTCTACAGTTCATAATGTAAGAGTAAGGATAACAGCTCATGATAAACCTGGAATTCTAGCTGCTATAACAAAAATGGTTTCATCTTCGCAAATTAATATTGCAGGTATGGAATGTTTTACAAACCCTCAAAAAAGAGCAGTTATTCTTTTAAAACTTGAATTAACAGATATTCATCAGTTAAAAGATATTCATCAAAAAATTGAAGCTGTAGATGGTGTTATTTATGTAGAAAGAACAATGGGATGATAAAAAATAAATATTTCTCCTTTTTTTTGTTACTTCTTGCAGAATCTATAGAGCGATTTTCTTATTTTTTTGTTTCGTTTGTCCTTTTATTTTATATGATGACAAATATTGAAAATGGCGGTCTGCAGTTTTCTCAAGAAAGTGCCATGAATATAGGAGGATATTTTTCTTTTGGCATTCTTGTTTTCCCTTTAATTATGGCGCCTATGATAGATAAATATTTAGGGTATTTTAAGGCTGCAATTTATGGGGGAATTGCCTTATCAGTAGGGTATTTATTTGCTTTTTTGTCTGGATATTTATCCGCTTATTTCATCGTTGCTGCATTAATAATGATTGTTGTTGGTTCTGCTTTTGTGAAACCAAGTATAAGTGTATTAATAGGTAAATTATCAAATTTTTCGCCTTTATCTCATGATTTAGGCTATATTTTGTATGTTATTTCAGTAAGTGTTGCTTCAATGGGCTCGGCATATTTTTCGGCGAAATTAATAAATAAATATTATACTTATATGCCGTTTTTTGTAATTTCTTTTTTTTTTATGCTTTTGTTTACATTTATAATTTATTACTTAAATAAAAATATAAAATTAAATGATCATAATGAGAGAAGTGAAAAAATAACTAAAAAAACCTCTTATACTCTTGCTGGAGCTATGTTATTTTGTCTTTTCATTGGGGTTTCAACTACCATTTCCTCTAAAATATTTTCCTTTCCAAACACGTTATCATTTTGGTTAACATCTTTATTTGCTATTTTATTTCTTTTATCTGTGAGCTTAAATTTTTTAAAAATAAACATCAAAATGTTATATGTAATTTTGATGAGCTCCTTTTTTATCATTTTTTTATTGGTTAACCTTTTTATTAGAAATTTAGGTGATATTTCTCCTATTCTTCCAGGAATATTTTCATCATTTGATATGTTGCAAAACTTTTTTATTTTCCCTATCGTGCTTTCCATCATTGCTAAATATTCACCAACTGGTGCTCAGGCAACCATGCAATCGTTAGCTTTTTTTCTTTTCAGTTTATCAACTATTTTAGTGAAAAATATTCTTCCTGTGTTTTCTTTTACAGGCAGCAATTTAATTTTATTTTTAGCTTTGTTAATCCTTTTTATTACAGCTATCTTTGTTCGATTTGCTTATAAAGTAATATGCTAATATTAATGAATATTCAATTTGCTATAAAATAAATAATTAGAAAACGAGAAGTTATTTTTATAAATAATGGATTGTATTTTATTTGTTCTTTGAAACTCAGCATGTACAAATTTTTTTCTATCTATAATCAAACTATTTAGAATATTTAAACAAGATATTTTTGCTAAATCACTAGAAAAGTATATTTTACCAATTTGAGATTCTTTGTTATTTAAATATTTATTATAAATATCATTGATAGCTTTATCATTATGAATATAAATTAAAAAATCAGCTATTTTTTTGAAAATATTGTAAAGCTCAGGTTTGCATTTCATTAAATTTAAATTTCTATATGCTTTATTTCTTTGAATTTCTGATTCATAATAATTATATTTTTTCTCACTATTTAAGTCATTTACAATATTTTCTATGTTTTTTTCATTTGGTTTTCTTAAAATACTTATAGGTTT
>NZ_JBIPMD010000171.1:0-7448 GCF_044369315.1 Silvanigrella sp. | reverse complement strand
TTTTTCAAGGTTATCCATGAATGCTATCCAGTCTCTAGATGTATAGAGCTTTTAACATACAGTCCTTATGTCTTTGGGGCAAATTTAGTCTCGTTCACTCTGGGAATGTGCTTGATATGATTGATCAGCGAGTCTCAATGTCTTTGGGATATGACAGAGGAATAACAGATCCAAATTGTTTTTCAAATTCAATTCCAGATCTTACTTTTTTTGTCGTGTTGCTAATTTGCATTTTTTTCTTCCTTTAAATTTTTTTGTTCTTGGAAAATAGTTTGAAACAAATTCGAAATTTTTAAAGTTTCATTTAAATAGGCATCATGTCCATAGATAGAATCTATTTCATAAACTTTATTTTTTACATTTAACTCGTAAGAAAGTTTTTGAATTTGAGTAAATGGAGTAATTTGATCTGATGTACATCCAATAAATATGATATCATTTTCTTTAATGATAAAAGGATTGACTTTATGATTGTTAATTGATTTAGAAAGAGTTAAAAATTTTTGGGATGAAAAATTTGAAGAAAATTCTTTTCCTTTTTTATCAAGATAATTTACAATTGGATTAGTATCATTTAAAAATCTTGTATTTAATTCTTCTGTGCTTCTATAAGTAATGATTCCAAGTTTTCTTGCTGTTTCTAATGCTTCTTTCTCGTTTTTTGTTCCTATACTTAATTCAACTATTTTCTGTTGAATGCATCTTAAAGCATAAGATTGTGGTAAACTTTCAGAAGCAGCACCAAGAATAATTATTTTATTGGCTAATTTTTGAGAAATACTAGCAAATGATAAAGCTACCATTCCTCCATAAGAGTAACCTATAAATGAATTTATTTTTTTTATTTTTAAATAATCTAATAAAAAAATAATAGCTTTTGCTTGATCAAAAGTGGTGACTCCTTCGAAATCTAGGTAATCTATACTTATAACACAGCATTTATTTAAATTTATCGCTTTATTTTCGCCAACTATATTTCCCCACCATCCTTTCTTAAAATTAAATGAGGAAGATGCGACGTGTTTTGATGCAGATATACCACCTAAAATAAAGTATATGGGACCATTTATATTTCCATTTATTTCAAAACAAATTTCATAATATTTATTATCAATAAAATAGGGGGCGGTAAGTTGTGTTTTACCAACCCCTTCTTTTAATAAAGAATATGGGTACATTTTTATTATCTCGTAGTTAAAATTTTTAAATTCGTTTTTAGTTATTATTTATTGAGTAAAAGAGCTTAAGTCTTCCATAATGGCGTCAGCTGTTCCTTTAGGCCCAATGCCGTTTCCTTTAAAAACAAGTTCTGAATTATTTTTTAGGTGATATTGGTAAGTAACACTATATGGAGTTGTGCAGAGTTTTGATTTTAAATCAACTTCATCATAAGAAACTTTTAAAGTACCATCAATATTTGCTTTGCCGACGAGTCGTGTTGTTTTCCCTTTTTGTTTTCTATAACGAATGAGTTCTAGTTCTATTGTATTAATATGTTGACGATTGATCTTTTCAATTGGATATTTGTACCCAAAAACAGCTTTGCCAACAATAGAAATTTTAGTTAAAGCATCTGTTCCGTCTAAGTCAAATGTAGGATCGGATTCTAAAAAACCATTTGCTCTTGCTCTTTGAATCCCTTCTTCTAATGAGAAACCATTTTCGATATCTTCTATAAGCGAAGTTGTTGTTGCATTTCCAACAACAGATATTGCAAAACACTCGTTCCGTAATGTCTCTAAATTTTGAATTAAATTTTTTCCTGTTCCTGCAAGAGCAGCATTGATACCTATTTTACCTGGGAATTCTGTTAATAGTTGGTCAATACCATAAAATAAACTATCTTTTGCAGCTAATAAAAGAAAATTTCCATTTTTTAAGATATTAAGTGATCGATTAAAACTTACTTCAGCATTTTGAAGATTTGTAGAAGTTGTATCGATATATATTTCATTTGAATCTTTAATAGAATTAAGCTCATAAATATCATTAATAAATTTATAGTTAGATAATGGTACTTTATCAATTTCTTTTATTTTTAAAATTTCGGCTATATTCAGTCCGCAGATATTATTTAAGGTTTGTTTTGAATCTGTTAAAGAGGTTACTTTATATTTATTTTGATTTAAAATAGATAAAAAAGCGCAGCCTACTTTTCCTGCTCCCAATAAATGTATTGGTTTTAAATGTGTTGAGAAAATACTTAATACCACGATCTAACCTCCTATTTTTCAAAATAATAAATTTATTAATTTCCAAGAAAATATGGAAAAAATAAAAACATAAAATTTTCGTGTGATTAGTCGATGAAATGAGATTAGGCAAACATGCGTCGCTATTATATAATAAACAATATAAAAACTTCGCATTGATCTCATCTTTCGTGTAACCACATTTGGTTTCCGTAGGAATTGGCACCTTTCTTTATGAGATTTAGGAATCATAAAGTGGTTGCCCCAGCATCTTTGGGCCTGTCCCTCAGCTGGTCTTGATGAGTCAAGATAAATAAAATGTACTGTAAAATTAAATTAGTGTCAATTGCACAAAAAATGAGAATTGTTTTTATAATTTTGCAATGGCAACATACATTGCAATGGAAGCGGTATTTGATAAATTTAAACTTCGGACACCTCGGTTAAACATGGGAATTGTAACCTTATGTGCTTTCTTCTGTTCTATTTCCTTATTCATGATTTCATTTGGAATACCAAAAGTTTCTGCACCAAATACTAAAAGATCTCCAGGTAAAAATTGAAACTCCATCGGACTTTGTGCGCCGCCTGTTTCGATAAATATGATTCTTCTTTTTTTGCGAGTTTGAATAAAATCATCCCAGCTTTTGTGTAAGTAAACATTCACATGTTCCCAATAATCGAGACCCGCTCTTCTTAACGCTTTTTCAGTAATATGAAAGCCCATAGGTTCTATCAAATGTAATGTACAAGAAAAAGCAGCACACATTCGAGCAATTGTTCCCGTATTTGGGGGAATTTGGGGACAATATAAAACAACTTCAGGATGAAATTTTAGCAATTCATCTCTGCATAATGGCTCCAAATATCCTGCTTTATCAAAAGTAAGTATTGGTTTTTTATTTAATATAATATCTTCTTGTAATAAAAGACTCTCACCTAATTTATATACAAGTTTACCAGTATATTCATTTTGAAGGCTCTCCTGTGTCATTGTCTAAATCCTCTAGTTCTTTATCAAGGGAATCAAGCATTCCAGACATCATTTTTAATACTTCGGATAAGCCTATTTTTTTATCCGAACTTGTTGTCACGATTTGACTTGGGTGAAGCGCCAATTTTTTAGCATGCAGTTCCCTTATTTCGTGCCATTTGCTTTTGTGAATTTTATCGCACTTTGTTTGAATGGCGATTACTTTTAAACCCAAGCTTTGGAGCCATCTTGATAAACTTTCGTCTTCTGGCTGAACTTCTCTTCTAATATCAATTAAAATAAATATAGCAAAAAGACCTTCTCTCCCTTCAAAAAAAGCTTGCATGCCTTTTTCCCAATGAGCTTGAGTGGCATGAGAAGATTCTGCGTAACCATAGCCAGGTAAATCAACAAGAAAAAATTCTCCTTTTTCTGCTGAAAATAAATTTATGGTTTGAGTTCTTCCTGGAGTATTACTGACTCGGGCAAGTTGTTTTTGACCTGCTAAGTAATTTAATAAAGAACTTTTTCCAACATTACTCCTTCCTACAAGTGCAAATTCCGGGGCTGAAGATGCAGGTAAGTCCTCGTTTTTTAGACCGGAACAAACAAATTCAACCCTTAGGGGGGTTTTCTTTTCTGACAGAGACAATATAAAATCTTGTTTTGGTAGTTTAATCTCGCGCATGGGGAGTTTTCCCTTTCCCAAGGTTGCGTTTTACGAAGGGCAAGACTACATACAAACAGCGGGTGATTCCAAGTGTCTTTTAGGATATTTTTAGGATTAATGTCACTGGAGGAAAAATTTTAATGTCTACAAATTATGATTTGATTGTTATTGGAAGTGGTCCAGCTGGTTATGAAGGTGCTATCTACGCAACTCAGTTGGGAATGAAAGTTGCTATTGTTGAAAAAGATCAGACACTTGGTGGTACATGTTTAAATGTAGGATGTATTCCAGCAAAATCGATGCTCCAATCTGCTCTTATGTTGGATAAAGCCAAAAAATTTGCAAGTTATGGAGTTAAAATTGCGGGAGCAGAAAATCCTGAGCTTGATTTTCCTCAAGTGAACAAACGTCGTGATGAAATTGTTAAAACAATGACTGGTGGCGTTAGTTTTTTAATGAAAAAAAACAAAGTCGATGTGATTCGTGGTTTTGGAACAATTACTGGAAAAGGACAAATTGAAGTCACTTCCGATGGAAAAAAAACAAGTTATACCTGTAAAAATATTTTAATTGCAACAGGAAGCCGCGCGCGTCATTTACCACATATTAAAGTTGATGGTAAAAATATTGTGACCTCCGAAGAAATTTGGGCGTGGGATAAAGTTCCTGAAACCATGGCTGTTTTAGGCGGTGGTGTGATTGGCTGTGAGTTTGCTTCCACCTATGGTCGTTACGGATCTAAAGTAACAATTCTAGAAATGGCAGATCAAATTTGTCCAACAGAAGATCATGAAACTGCGGCAGAGCTCACAAAAGCACTTAAAAAACAAAATTGTGATGTATTAACTAGTACTAAAACAAAATCGATTACAGCTAAAGGTAACAAAGTAGAAGTTGTTATTGAAGGAGAAAGTTCTCCGCGCATATTTGATAAAGTATTATTAAGTGTAGGCCGCGCACCAAATGTTGAAAATATTGGACTTGAAAAAGTAGGTGTGAAGTTAGATGAACGCGGATTCATTGCGGTTGATCTAAAAACTTATCAAACATCTATTGCTGGTATTTATGCTGTTGGTGATGTCATTCCTACACCACAATTAGCTCATACGGGATCTGCTGAAGCTCTTTATGCTGTAGATATCATAGCTGGCAAAAAACGTCATCCTATTAATTATCTTACAAATCCAGCTGCTATTTATACTTATCCAGAAATTTCTAGTATCGGTTATACAGAAAATGCTCTTAAAAAAGCAGGACGTGCTTATAAAACAGCGAAATTTCCTTTCACAGCAAATGCAAAAGCACGCATAGATGACATTGCGGATGGATTTGTTAAAATCATTATCGATCCAAAATATGGTGAAGTTCTTGGTGTTCATATTGTAAATACAAAAGCGAGTGAAATGATTGCTGAGTTTGCATTAGGTAACAACTTGGAAATGACTATTGAAGAGCTTGCACATTCCATTCATCCTCATCCAACTGTTTCTGAAGTTATTAAAGAAGCAGCTCATGCGGTTATGGGTCATCCAATTAATATGTGATATGTTAGTTTTTCTTTTAAAACTGATAAAAAAAAGGATATTTGAAATATGGCAACTCAGAATGTACTTATGCCACAAATGGGGGAATCTATCCAAGAGGGTACTTTAACTCGCTGGCATAAAAAACTTGGTGATAAAGTACAACGTGAAGAAATTTTATTTGAAATCTCTACAGATAAAGTGGATACCGAAATCCCTTCGCCTGTAAGTGGCGTGCTCGTTCAAATTCTTGCAAAAGAAGGTGAAACAGTAAACGTAAATTCCATTGTTGCTATCATTGATGATGCTGCGGCTCCAGGATCGGTTGCGCAAACTCCTGCTCCTGAAAAAGCGTCTGCACCAGCTGTGGCTGCTCCTGTTCAAGTTGCTCAAGATTCTTCATCTGCAAGTAGTGATTCTTCTTCTAAAGTTTTTGCCAGTCCATTAGCCCGTAAAATGGCGGAAGAACATTCTGTTGATCTTTCCAAAGTTCAAGGGTCGGGTGAAGGAAATAAAATAGTTAAAAACGATATTTTAGCTGCGTTAGAAGGTGGAAAACCTGTTTCTCCTTTAGTCGCATCTGCAGCGGCGGCGGCATCTGCACCCGCTGCTAAATCAACTCCTGATCATATGAAATCTACAGGAGGTTCTGCAGAAGGTATCATTGATGGTGTTCGTGTAAGTCGTGTTCCTTTAAGTGGTATGCGTAAAAAAATTGCAGAACATATGGTTATGAGTAAAAGAACAAGTCCACATGTTACTTCTGTAATTGAAATTGATTTACAAAAAATTGTGGACATTCGCGCTAAATTTAAAGATAAATTTGAAGCCGCAAATGGTTTTAAATTAACTTTTATGCCGTTCTTTTTACATGCTGTTATTGAAGGAATTAAAGCTGTTCCAATTGTAAATGCAAGTGTTGATGGCGACTCTATTCTTTACAAAAAAGATATCAATTTAGGTTGTGCCGTTGCTCTTGATTGGGGTCTTATTGTTCCTGTAATAAAAAATTCGAGTGAACGTAGTTTTGTAGGCTTAGGACGTGAATTAAATAATTTAGCAGAAAAAGCGCGCAATAAAAAACTCGCTCCAGAAGACGTTCGTGGTGGTACTTTCTCAATTAGTAATTATGGCGGATTTGGTACCATAATTGGGCAACCAATTATTAACCAACCCCAAGTTGCTATTTTTGGTATAGGTGCTATGCAGAAAAAACCAGTTGTTATAAATGATGCCATCGCAATTCGCACAATGTGTTATTGTGTATTATCTTTTGATCATCGTGTTATTGATGGTTCTGATAGTGGTAAATTTTTAAGTACGGTTAAAAATGTACTTGAAAATTGGAATATCCCTGTTATGTAATGCATGCATTCTAATTCATAACATGACCCAAAGGATTTCCTTTGGGTTTTTCTTTAGGAATATAAATGAAAATGCTATTCATAAAGCTGAAACAAAATATCGTTTTATTTTCAGGTTTGTTACTTTCTTTGCCTTCCTATGCAAATCAAAAAATTTGCATGGTATTAGATCGTGGTGGCAAAGATGACAAATCTTTTAATCAATCTGCAGTAGCTGGTTTTCAGCAAGCTCTAGAATCTTTATCTATTTCTAAAGAAAGTAAATTTTTAGAAACTCGTTCTGACGATCAAATTCAAAACTTTTTAAGAAGTTTTTCTGTAGATCCAAATTGTAAATTAATTATTTCTGTAGGTTTTAATCCTTCTGGATATATTAAAAATTTAGCAGAAAAATATTCAGATAAAAAATATTTAACGATAGATAGTGAAGTGGTTTCTTCGAAAAAAAATGTAAGATCCGCTTTATTTAGAGAAGATCAAGGCTCCTTTATTATGGGCAGTATTGCTGCCATGAAATCCCATTCTAAAAAAATTGGTATTGTTGGAGGAATGGAAATTCCTATGATGAAACGTTTTGCTCTCGCTTATACGGCGGGAGCTAAATATATTTCTCCAAAAATAGAAGTTTATAATAGTATTATTGGTACAACTCCTGATGCTTGGAATAACCCTTCAAAAGCAAAAGAAATTGCGCTGTCTCAATTTCACAATGGAGTCGAGGTTATT
>NZ_JBIPMD010000170.1:0-7517 GCF_044369315.1 Silvanigrella sp. | reverse complement strand
CATTTTTGTATTCCATAAGAACGAGAGCCGTATTTGGATGAATTATTGGAGAATGAGTTACATTTCCTTTTGTTACCATATGCAAACGCCAATTTGCCCCCACTTTTTCTAAACTATTTATTTTTAATTCACAAAGCTCTTCCGCTCTTAGTCCTACAGTAAAAAGAGTGTACATAACGGTATATCTTAAGCGCCAAACATTATATGTTCTACTTTTTTTACATTTAGAAATTTGAAATTGTTTTTTTGAAAATTCTAAAAGTTTTAATACTTCATCTTGATTTAAAATATTCGTTTTGCCTTTTTTATCAATCTTAGGCTTTTTAATTAATTCAAGAATATTATATTCTAACAATCCCCTTTTTCTGGCATATGTTAAAAATGAAGATAAAGATGATAGCTTTCTAGCTACAGAAGATATTGAAAAATGATTTAAACTTTCTTTCCATAAAATAACTAATCTTTCAGTTATTTGTTTTAAAGAAGTAATTTTTATTTTTAATGTCTTAAATGTAAATAAAAAAAATTCTTCTAAATCTCTTGTATATGATTGTTGAGTATTTTCACTTTTAAAAGAATGAATAAACCAATTAAAAATATCTATAATTTCTTTTCCAATATATTCTTCTTTAGTTAAAATAATATTTTTATTGGATATAGGTCGATTAAAATTCTCGTTTTGCATCCTTGCAACTTTCTTTAAAAGAATATTTTATTTAAAATAAATTAACCCTGAATTACATGTATAATTTTTCCATCTTTAACAAAGACTTCACTTGGTAAGGATCGCAAATTATACGTACTTGCCATTGAGCGACAATAGGCTCCTGCCTCAAAAAAAGCTATAATATCACCTTTTTGAACTTCAGGCAGAAGAGTATTTTTAGATAAGAAATCTCCACTCTCGCAAACGGGCCCAACAATATTCCAATTTAAAAAATTATTTTTTAATTTTTCTCGTAAATTAACATCTTGATTGAAATTTACGATTTCGGCATGATGAATGGCACCATATAAGCTTGGTCTTGGAAAATCATTCATAGCTCCATCAACGTAACAAAATAAATTTTCGTTTGAATTTCGTTTTTCATATAAAACTTGAGTTAAAAAAACTGTAGAACTTGCTACAATACTTCTACCTGGTTCAACACATACAAATAATTTATTAAAATCCTCACCCCACACTTGGATAAGATCTTTATAATCCTTTGTTGCATTTTTAAATGTGTTACATAAAAAATCGATATGTGATTTTATGTCATTTCCATTTTCAGGAACACCTTCAACAGGAACCCCTAACCCACCACCAAAATCAATATGTTTAACAATAATGTTATTTTTTAACATAAATTTAGCACAATCAAGAATTTTATTTGCAATTAAAGGAAAAATGGAGTTTTCCATTAATTGAGATCCGACGTGAACATGAATTCCTTTTAAAGGATGAATCCACTTTTTATAGTCTTCTATATCTTGAAATTGAGACTTCATTTGATTTAACCATATTTCAAAATGCTCAAATAATATACCAAACTTTGAATTTAATGCTCCTGTTTTTAAATGTGGGTGTGTTTCTACTTCTACTGATGGATTTAATCTTAAAGAAATGACCAAACTTTTTATTTCATCGCTTTTGTTTTTATAAATAAAAAATAAAATATCATTTAATTCTGATAAATGCTCGACACTTAAATAACCTAATCCTCCTTGTATTGCTTCTTTCCATTCCTCCTCTTTTTTGCCAACTCCAGCAAAACAAATTTTCTCTGGCTTAATTCCAGCCTTTAAAGCGGCGCGCCACTCACCAATAGAAACAATATCAATTCCAGCACCCGAATTTTTAATTTCCTCTAATATAGGAAAGGAAAAATTTGCTTTCATGGCATAGAAAACTTCATTATTAGAAAAGTGTTTTTGAAGTGCTGACTTATAGTAATTTAATCTTTGAGAAATTGAATTTAAGCTTGTTACATAAATTGGAGACACCTTCAGATCTAAAATATCTGATAAAGGAACAGAATCGATGTAAAGGCCTTCCCCTTTCATTCGCTGTTCAAGGGGTTTTAAAGTAATAAATGGTCGCATTTTAATACCTTATAATAATAAAATTCTTTAAGCCCAAAACAATGGGCTCCTTCAATCCTTTTGTATCAGTTCATGTAAGGAGAAGTCCAGCTTAATGTTACGATTCTGTAATTGATAAATACTAGCAATTTTTTTGCAATAGTTTTTAATTAAAAAATCAATTTTGTAAAATAAAGTTAATGCATAAAAAATTGAGCGTCTTTTTCTATGGTAGGAAAAAATGACAAATGTTGGTAAGCAAATTGAAGACAATGCTAGGTAGGCTTTTTATTGATAAGAGAAGCTCATTAACATGATATTAATATGACTTAGCAGATATTACGACTCAATATTCATTGATATTGTCTAAAAAAAAGACATTTTATAAATCAATAAATATATCGATTTATAAAATAAAGATATTTATGAAACAAAAGAGATTTTATTATAAATGAATATGTTATTATAAATTTTATAAATTAAGAATTTTGTGATTTGTCTTAAAAAAAGACATTTATTCCTTTTTTTGATATTAAGTAAACAAGATTTATTCTATTAAATAATCTTTATAATAAATAATATTATAATTTCATATAAATCATGCTGCATCAGATTTATTGATGTTAGGATTGATGTTTTTATTTTCTTTTTCATTTAAAAATCTTATTGCCAATAATGCAATATCATCTTTTTGAGGAGCTCCTGAAAAAAAGGTGTAAGCATCATTTGTTATATTTTTAATAAATTCTTCAGGCTCTTGTGCACCATGGCTTTCCATAGATTTTTTAAAGTTTTTTAATCCATATTCTTTTAATTTGGGAGATTCTCCTTCAACAATACCATCTGTATAAAATATTATTTTTTGGCCAGGTATAAATTCAAATTCTTTTGTCTCGTATAATGCCCCTTTGGCAAACCCTAATCGAGAACCTGTTGATGGATAAATATATTTAACTTCATTTTTACCTTGTAAAGTCGTAATTATTGCCGGTGGAGTATGCCCTGCCGAAGAAGCAAATATTTTTTGATTTTTAAAGTCAATTAGGGCGGCTACCATAGTCATTAAATAAGTTTGCTTACCAGTTTCAACAATACACTCATTAATAAATTGTAAGACTTGGGAAGGAAAATCTTTTGAAATATCTGCTTTTCCTAATTTGATAAATTGTAAAAGCATATCTGCAGATCCACGTGTTACCGCTGTTATTAAGGCAGCAGGAGTTCCATGACCTGTTACATCACCAAAAAGTACTAAAATTTTTCCATCTTCTACTTCATAAACACCAAACCAATCTCCTCCACATTGACTCGCAGTTTTAAAAAAAGTTGAAGAATCATAAAAACGAGATTCTGGAAAAGATTTTGATATTATGGAATCTTGTACAGCACTTGCTAACTCAATATCCCTCTCTAAGTTCGCTCTATTTTTTTCACGTAAAACATACCAATCGTTTTCTATGGCCGTTATTAATGAAGTTGTTAGACTATTAATAATTCCTCTAGATTCATCACTATTGTCTACAGAACCTTTTGTAAAATAAAGTTCAATAATACCTATTTTTTTATTTTTTGAATTCAATAAAGGAACGGCAAGAATACTAAAATTGACATAATCATCTGAAAAACTAAATTTGCTATCTTCATTTATAAAATTTTTATCGGTTTGTAATTTTTCTGAGATGCCATTTTTATTTTCCATCTTTTTTTGATCAGAAACACGAACTACGGGTTTTGATTCATCTGAGGCTTCATTATCTTCATTTAGCCAAACCTCTACTTTTAATACTCTAATTAAATCTTTTAAATATTTTTCATAAATTTGAATAGACTCATTAATATTCATGCATTTTACAATTGCCTGAGAAGCTTCTGAGAGCCCACGAATCATATTTAAACTATGCTCAATTTTATCAACCATGAAATTAAAGTTTGTTGTTAATTTATCGATTTCATCTTCGCCAGAGCCTATTTGAAATCGAGTTCTCGATTGAAGTCTCGTAAATCGACCATCAGCGATGTCAAGGCTGGCTTGCATTAGTTTTCTAATTGGATTAATAACTTGTTTTTCAAGCAATGAGTAAGTTAAAACCAATATTGATAAACTAAGACCAAGTGTAAATAAAATAAAACTTAATTTTTGTTCTAATAAACGTTTTGCAATATATTCTGTAGAAAAGTTTAAAACAACAAAACCAAGAAATTTAGGATCCGATATCTCTGTTTCTTTCCACCATAATGATCCAACTAAACGATGTTTGTCATCTGTTAGATTTATCATTGGCGAAACCATTTTAGAAGGTACTAAATCGAATTTTGTTTTTTTCAAAACCAATTCTTTTGCAGGCAAATCTTTTTCTTTATGTCTATCTTCATATTCAACAAGTTCTTTTTTATTTTCTTTATTTAAATTATATTGAAAACCTGAGAAAAAATTTCCTTCCGCATCATAAATTTGAATATTAATTACTGTTTCTGCTTCAAATAAGGGTTTCATTCCCCTTGCTGCTATATCTTTATCAAGTTCCCAAAGAGATTTTGACAAAAAACCTAAAGAATTTGAAAGTAGCAGCACATGATTTGCTTCGGCATCCGCATTAAAAGATTTTTCAGCACGCCTTACTTGGTAAAAACTATAAATAGACATTACACCTAAGGTAACAATAAGAAGTAGTATGATGATTTTAGGAGCAAGCTTCATAAAATCTCCCAAAATTGGAGCTTATTAAAAAAACTGAAATAAATAATAAAATATAAATCTTAAATTTTATCGGATTACGTTTTTTCATCTTAAGAGATTTATTAAATTGAGGGGTCAGAAAAAATGAGGTATACAGAATAATATCGTTGAATTCGTTTGGCTTTTTAATTCAAAATCTGTTTTAGCTGGAATAAAAATACAAGATCCTTGTTCGACTTTAATATCGATCGTTTTATTTGAATTTATAGATAATTTTCCTGCAACATGAAATAGAATTCGATAATTATCAATTGAGCTAAATTCAATTATTTTGTCCGCTTTTATTTTTAGCCTAGAAGAATGAAATTCTTTAAAGGAACAAACACACTCTTCGCAATAGGCATCATTATTTGTTATAACTTCAAGCTCAGTCTTGGCTGGTGGGGTTATTGTCATGATTTCTAAAGCTTTTTCTGTATCCCAATGGTTTTGAGTCAAAACCTTTTGAGCAAAACTTAATATGAATCGTTCATACGTAGCCGTTTGAAACTCTATAACTTTAACCCCATGCTGTAAGGCATGAGGAATGAATGTCGGTACTCGAATGACATCCCCAATATTTAATTTTAAATAACCTGCATAAGAATCCATTATTTCTCGTTTTTGCTTTTCTTCTTCAATCAAATCATTAGGAACTTTCAATAGCCATTCTCTTAATTTATCTGCAGTAAGAGGCTCATTTAATGGGATATTTGAGTCCTTACGAAAGTCATCTAAAATAATATCAATTTTTTTTCTAATTTCTTCATATTGCTTAATTGCTTTCAGTAATTCGGATTTATACAAATTAGAATCATGATTTAACTTTTTTAATTTATCTAAATTAGAACCAAATTTTATTTTTCCTTCAGAGGAGGAAATTTCTGTTACAACATAAACTTCATTTTTTTCCGTATGAAGTTCATAGTAAAGATCTCCAAAAACAGGAACTGGTAAGGGATCTAAAATTTTTACTAACGTTAAATTTTTATCTGAAAATTTTTCTCCTAAGAGTCTTTTTGGCAAAGCGGAAATGAGCCATGGCAGTGGTATAGAGACATTTGTATTTAACAATGAACTTATTTTTGAAACGCCTCTTTTTTCAACTCCCGTAAACCAAATTTCTTGGCCCCAAGGTTTAGGAATATAAACGGGTTCAAAAATACAAAATTCTTTTGGGTTTATGCTAACTTTGTTTGTCTGTTTTTTTGAAAAATTCATTTTTTCATTTTGAAACAAATTAAAATCAAAATTTAAGGTTATGGGTATCTTTTCTAAAACTTCATGTTCAAGCTTTAAAGGAACAAAATGTTTAGTATCCTCTGTATAATGTGGACCAGTTTCAGGAAATACAGAAAATAACTTTACTTCACGACTGCGGTTATGGTGGTCTAGATAGACTTGATACTGAGCAACTAACTTTTGGGTTTTATTATTCCAATATTCATTTAAAGAATAACAAATTGTTACCAATATTTCTGTTAAACTTGGGTATTTTAATACAAGTTGCGATGTTAAAATATCTAAAATAAATTCTGGTGCTTCAACATTATTTATAAAAATTGTAGCGTTTTCATTATTTTTTTCAATTAAATTTGGTTTTTTAGTCATATAAACCTTTCAATCTTTTTGACAAAAAGGACAAAGCCAAGAACTTCTGCCTTTTTGAACAATACGTTGAATAACGCCTTTGCACCCTTTTTTTAAGCAATTTTCGCCCGTTCTACCATAAACTTGATGTAAATCTTGAAAACTTCCTTTTGTTCCATTTAAAGATAAATAGGTTGCAACGCTAGATCCCCCTAATTCTATTGCTTTCCGTAAAATTTTGGGAATTTCAAAAGAGAGTTGTTTCCATTCCTTATTTGTAACTTTAGAGCATAATTTTAGAGGAGATATTTTCGCTAAATATAATGCTTCAAGTGCATATATATTACCAATACCACCAATTAATTTTTGATCCATTAAAAGATCTTTAATAGAACAGTTTTTAGAAGATACTTGTTCCGTTAAAAATAAATCTTCTAAGTCTTTCTGAATTAGGGGATCACAAATAAAATTCACAGGATCATTTTCTTTTTTAACTTTCCAAAAACCAAATCGTCTCGGATCTACATATGCGACTGCATCTCCATTTTCAAAAAATAAAGAAACATGTTGATGTTTTTCTTGTAATTTGGAGGAATGAATTGGTTTAAAAGAACCACTCATACCTAGACTAACATTTACAGAACCTTGAGAAGTTTCTAAAACAAGTTGTTTCCCTTCTCGATAACATCGAATAAATTTATTTCCTAATGCAAATATTTCTGACAATTCTTTTTTTTCAAATGGGTAACGCAAATTTTCCCGATGAAATTTAATTTCTTTTATTTTAAGTCCTGCATAACTTTTATTTAATGCATTTGCAAAATTTTGTACTTCAGGAAGTTCAGGCATAATAACTCCAAATTCAAATATTAAGGTAGAAATTTCACACTTAAAAAATTGGCATGTCCCCAATTTATTTGTAAAAATGGGTACAATATCTTAAATACAGTATTAAAACAAAGGAAAATATATGAGTCAAATATTTAGAATAGCAACTTCTCAAGCAATTCGCGAAATTATTGAAGAAAGTGCCGTAGAAGGTCGATTTGGGTTATTATTAACAGACGATGGCATAGAGAAAATTGCGGAAAGAGTTGTTGATTTATTTGAAATGACTCTGCAGTTAAGAGCAAAAACACAAGAAATG
>NZ_JBIPMD010000169.1:0-7529 GCF_044369315.1 Silvanigrella sp. | reverse complement strand
GCTCACAATGGCTTCAATTAATTTGTTACCTTATTAATCGCACTGCTTACTTCCACGCTGATGGCTAATCTTTACGTGGGTGAGATTCGCACTCACTGGTTCTTACGCACTTATCTTGGCGCACCTTAATTTCTCTCCTTTAAAAATTATTTTCAATAATAATGAAAAAATATATAAAAAAAAGTCGAATGATAATTTAAATCAAAAATCAAAAGAAGATTCTAATTTAAAAACAAAAGATAATGTAAATAAATTTAGTTCAATTCTTGTTCAAACTTCTAAAGTACAAAAAAAAGACGTTCCAGTATATATAAACGCTTTAGGAACGGTAACTCCAATAGAAAGCGTTACGGTAAAAACAGAAATAAATGGAGAATTGCTAAAAATATTTTTTAATGAAGGGCAACTTGTAAAACAAGGAGATATTTTAGCAGAAATTGATTCAAAACCTCTAAAAGCACAATATGCACAATATCAAGGTCAATTATATAAAGATCAAGCTTTTTTAACAAATGCAAAATTAGATTTAAAACGGTATAAAATTTTATATCCTTCCGGTGGTATTTCTAAACAAACATTAGATACACAAACCTGGCTTGTAAAACAATATGAAGGAGTCATTCAGTCAGATAAAGGACAACTTGAAGCTGTTAATGTAAATTTAAATCATTGTAAAATAAAAGCCCCTATTTCAGGAAAAGTGGGATTAAGGCAAGTGAATCCTGGAAACTATGTTCAAATATCCGACCAAAATGGAATTGTTATTATTAATAAAATACAACCTATTCATATTGTTTTTTCTATTTCAGAAGACTATTTGCCACAAATTCTTGAAAAGACAAAAATTCAATTTAAGATTCCTACATTAGCATATAATAAAGAACAAACAGAACAAATTGCTTCAGGAGAATTAGTTTCTACGGATAACCAAATAGATTTAAGTACAGGAACAATAAAATTAAAATCTCAATTTCAAAATGAAAAACAAAATTTATTTCCAAATCAATTTGTAAATATAAAACTTCTAATAGAAACATTACCCGAAGCAAAAATTGTTCCTATTTCTGCTATTCAGCATGGAAAAATTGGTGATTATTTATTTGTCTATGAAAATAAAAAAGCAAAACTTAAAAAAGTAACAACAGGTCCTACAGATGGAGATAATATCGTCATTAAAAATGGCGTTGAGCTTGATGAGTTGGTCATTATAGAAGGTTTAGATAAATTAGCAGATGGATTAGAGGTCTCCGTTCCATGATGAACATTTCTGCTCCATTTATTAAAAGACCCGTTGCGACAACATTATTTATGATTGCCATTTTTCTTGTGGGGTTACTCGCTTATAAATTTATTCCGGTATCTGCATTGCCTGAAGTGGAGTATCCTACAATTCAAATTTCTACATTTTATCCAGGAGCAAGCCCTGAGGTTATTGCATCTTCTATTACAGCGCCCCTTGAAAAACAATTTGGTCAAATGCCTGGTTTAAAACAGATGACATCGGCAAGCTCAAATGGAGCTTCGTTAATTACACTTCAATTTAATTTGAAAATGAGTTTAGACATTGCAGAACAACAAGTTCAAGCAGCAATGAATTCAAGTTCAAATTTGTTACCTTCCGATATTCCAAATCCTCCTGTTTATCATAAAGTAAACCCAGCTGACACACCCATATTAACTTTAGCATTAACTTCACAAGTATTGTCTTTACCAAAAATTGAAGATCTTGTTGAAACAAGATTTGCTCCTAAAATTTCTGAAATACCAGGAGTCGGTTTAGTTAGCATTAACGGAGGGCAGCGTCCTGCCATTCGAATTCAAGCGAACCCACAGTATTTAGCTTCAAATGGTTTAAATTTAGATGACATTCGAACAGCAATAACGAATTCAAATGTAAATATGGCAAAAGGTAATTTTGATGGTTCAAGATTAGCTTATACTATAAATGCAAATGATCAATTATTGACAAAGGAATCCTATGAAAATTTAATTATTTCTTATAAAAATGCAGCTCCTATTCGATTAAAAGACGTTGCTAACATAATAGATGATGCAAAAAACAATAAACAAGCCGCTTGGATGAATTTAAATCAAGCAATTATTTTAAACATACAAAAACAACCTGGAACAAATGTAATTGAAGTAGTCGATAATATTAAAAGTTTATTGCCAAAATTAAAATCTACACTACCAAATAGTATAGATGTAGAAATATTAAATGATCGGACAATTACAATTCGACATTCGGTCAAAGATGCACAATTTGAATTGATGTTAGCAGTCATTTTAGTTGTATTTGTCATTTTTATTTTTTTAAATAATTTACCAGCAACATTTATTCCAAGCATTTCTGTTCCTTTATCCTTAATTGGAACCTTTGCCGTTATGTATCAATTGGGCTACAGCTTAAATAATTTAACCATTATGGCTTTAATCATTGCTACTGGATTTGTTGTTGATGATGCCATCGTTATGATTGAAAATATTGCAAGATATATTGAAGAAGGAGAATCGCCATTTTAAGCGGCGCTAAAAGGTTCCTCTCAAATTGGTTTTACGATTTTATCATTGACCGTTTCTCTTATAGCAGTATTAATTCCGTTGCTTTTTATGAGCGATATTATAGGAAGATTATTTCGAGAATTTGCAGTAACGTTATCTGTTTCTATTTTAATATCAGCTATAGTTTCTTTAACTTTAACTCCCATGTTATGCAGATACTTATTAAAACACAAACAATTAAAATCAAAAAGTAAATTTGAAGTTTATGTTCAAAGTTTTTTTGATAAAATGATTCATTATTATTCTATGAGTTTAAAATTTGTACTAAACTATCAAAAAACAACAATAATTGTAGCCTTTTTAACTTTAATATTAACAATTACTTTATTTTTGATGATACCAAAAGGATTTTTTCCGATTCAAGATACTGGTTTAATTCAAGGTATTACTGAAGCTCCTCAATCCATTTCTTTTAGAGAAATGTATAATAAACAACAAGAAATGATGTCTGAAATATTAAAAGATCCCGCTGTAGAAAATTTATCCTCTTTTATAGGTGTGGATGGCTCTAACTATACTTTAAATAGCGGAAGGATTTTAATTAAATTAAAACCTTTAGAAGAGCGAAAATTACATGCTTCAAAAATTATAGATCGAATTCAAAAAAATGTTGCTAAAGTTAAAGAAATGACACTTTATATGCAACCCGTTCAAGATATTAATATTGATGATCGGATCAGTAGAACTCAGTATCAATATAGTTTAAATTCACCTTATTTTTCAGAAATAGAAAAATGGGGAGCATTATTAGTTGAAAATTTAAAAAAATCACCTGAATTAAAAGATATTGCCAATGACACGCAAAATTTTGGATTACAAAGTAAAATAAATATTGACAGAAATAGCGCAGCTCGTTTTGGAATTACAGTAGCAAATTTGGATTCCACTTTATATAGTGCTTTTGGACAAAGACAAATTTCAACTATGTTTAGTCAAACGAATCAGTATCACGTTATTTTAGAAGTCAATCCTAATTTAAAAATCACTCCTCATAATGTTTTAGATTCTTTATTTATTCAATCGAGTTCGGGAAACGCTATTCCATTATCTTCTTTTTCAAGTATAAAACACAGTATGGAGCCGTTAGTTATTTATAGGCAAGGACAATTTCCTGTTTCCACAATATCTTTTAATTTGGCATCTCATAAATCATTAGGAGATGCTGTTACTGCAATTGAAAATACGAAAAATAATTTAAATTTTCCAGATAGCATTCAAACAACTTTTGAAGGAGCTGCTAAAAGTTTTCAAAATGCTTTAGCAAATGAAGGTTTATTAATTTTAGCAGCTATTGTTGTTGTTTATATTGTATTAGGAATTCTATATGAGAGTTATATTCATCCATTAACAATTTTATCTACCCTGCCTTCTGCAGGAATGGGCGCCTTATTTGCATTACAAATAACGCATTCTGATTTTGATATTATTGCTCTGATTGGAATCATTCTTCTTATTGGCATTGTGAAAAAAAATGCAATTATGATGATAGACTTTTCTCTTGAATTGGAAAGGAATGAAAAAAAGACTCCTATTGAAGCCATATTTCAAGCTTGTTTACTTAGATTTAGACCTATATTAATGACAACTTTAGCTTCGTTATTAAGTGCAATTCCACTTGCCTTTGGCTCCGGTATGGGATCAGAACTAAGACGCCCCCTTGGCATTTCTATTATGGGGGGATTGATTGTCAGTCAACTTTTAACTTTATATACAACTCCTGTAATTTATCTTTTATTTGATAAATTATCTTGTTACTTTAAATCGTTCTTTCATTCGAATACAAAAAATACAAAAACGATAGAGGATAAAAATGAGTAATTTATCCTCTCCTTTTATTGAAAGACCAAAGGCAACTTCTTTAGTAGGAGTTCTCATTATTTTATCAGGTATTCTAGCATATTATTTTCTACCTGTTTCGCAACTGCCACAAATAGAATTTCCAACTATCTTAGTTCAAGCTTCTCTTCCTGGAGCTAGTCCAGAAATTATGGCAACTTCGGTAGCCACTCCCATTGAAAAACAAATTGGTCGCATTTCTGGAGTAACAGAAATGACCTCAAGTAGCTCCTTAGGAAAAACAAGTGTCGTTATTCAGTTTGATTTAAATCGAAGTATTGATGCCGCTGCGAATGATGTTCAAGCAGCGATCGATGCTTCTTTATCTGATTTACCGAAAGATCTTCCAAGTAAACCCATTTATCGAAAAGTAAATCCAGCAGATGCACCCATTATGATTATAGCTTTAACATCTAAATTATATACAAAAGAAAAAATGTACGATGTGGCATCTACGATATTGCAACAAAAAATTTCACAATCAAATGGAGTGGGTCAAGTTATCGTAGGAGGGAGTTCTCTGCCAAGCGTCCGTGTGGAGTTAAATCCACTTGCCTTAAATCATTATGGCATTGCAATTGATGATATAAGAACAACTCTTCAAAATGAAAATGCAAATAAACCAAAAGGACAAATAATAGATAATAAGCGTTCTTATAATATTGCAACAAATGATCAATTGATTCATGCCTATCAATACAAACCACTTATTATTTCTTATCATAATAACACTCCCGTTACGTTAAGTGATGTTGCTGAAGTAAAAGATTCCGTTGAAGATATAAAAAATGCGGGTTTAGCAGATGGAAAACCTTCCGTTTTATTAATTATATTTAAACAACCTGGTGTTAATGTAATAGAAACTGTAGATGGTGTGAAACAAAAGATACCTCAGTTAGAAGCTTCTATTCCTGCGGGCATTGATTTAACAGTTGCAATGGATCGGACAACAACGATAAGAAGTTCTCTTGTCGATGTTGAAAAAACGCTAATTTTAGCAATTGTCTTAGTCATCATTGTTGTTTTTTTATTTTTAAAAAATTTAAGCTCTACTTTTATTCCAAGTATTGTCGTTCCTATTTCTTTACTTGGTACTTTCACTATTATGTATTTTTTGAATTTTAGTTTAGATAATTTTTCATTAATGGCTCTCACAATTTCAACTGGATTTGTCGTTGATGATGCGATTGTTGTTCTTGAAAATATTATGAGACATATTGAAAAAGGGGTAGCACCCAAACAAGCTGCTCTTTTAGGATCAAAAGAAGTTAGTTTTACGGTATTATCTATGAGTATATCTTTAATAGCCGTTTTTATTCCAATATTACTCATGGGTGGCATTGTAGGAAGATTATTTCGAGAATTTGCAATAACTCTTTCGATTGCTATTTTAGTTTCTTTATTTGTTTCTTTAACAATCACACCATCAATGTGTTCTAAAATGTTAAAAGTAAATCAGAAAAAAATTTCAAATCAAATGAATAAAAGTAAAATAACAGAGTTTTATAAAAAAAGTTTATTATGGACAATAAATCATGAAAAAACAATGTTATTCGTTATATTTTTAACAATAATATTAAACATTTTTCTTTATATTAAAATTCCAAAAGGTTTTTTTCCTCAGCAAGACACCGGAAGAATAATGGGATTTATTGTAGCAGATCAAAATATATCTTTTAAAAATATGGAAAAAAAATTCACAGAAATTGTAAATATCATAAAAGAAGACCCTGCGATTGAACATGTTGTTGGTTACGTTGGTGGAGGAACAATTAATAATGGAAATGTCTTTATAAGTCTTAAACCTCTTGAAGAAAGAAAAATATCTCCCGACATTATTATTGGGCGACTCCGTAATAGTCTGTCTCATATTGCTGGAGTGAACGTTTATTTACAATCTGCACAAGATCTTATGATTGGTGGACGACAAGGTGGCGCTCAATTTCAATACTCAATTTCAGCTCCTAATTTAGATGAATTAAATAAATGGGGCGAAAAACTGATTCAAAGATTATCCCTTTTACCAGGAATTGCAGATGTCAATAGTGATCAAAAAAATCATGGCCTAGAAGCATTTATAAATATAAATTATGATAATGCAGCAAAATTAGAAGTTACTCCCTTTGCAATAGATAATACTCTTTACGATTCTTTTGGACAAAGACAAGTATCTATAATTTATAAATCAACAAATCAATATCATGTTGTTATGGAAGTTGCTCCTGAATTTTGGATGAGCCCTGAGTTTTTAAAAAATACATATATTAAAAACAGAAAAAATATTTTAGTTCCTTTATCTGAAATTGCGAATTTTTCTGCTAAGTCATCTTTATTATCTGTAAATCATCAGAGTCAATTCCCAGCAACAACACTTTCTTTTAATTTAATTCCAGGAACTCCTTTAGGAGATGCTGTTAATTTAGTCGAAAAAACGGTCAATGAAATGAATTTACCCTCCTTATTAAATGCTTCTTTTCAAGGTACAGCCAAAGCCTTTCAATCCTCGTTATCAAACCAACCCTATTTAATTTTAGCTGCTTTGATAACAGTATATATTGTTTTAGGAATATTGTATGAAAGCCTTATCCATCCCATAACAATTTTATCAACACTTCCTTCTGCAGGAGTTGGAGCATTATTAGCATTAATTATGACAAAAACAGATTTTTCATTAATCGCTTTAATTGGAATTATTTTACTCATAGGAATTGTGAAAAAAAATGCAATTATGATGATCGATTTTGCTCTTCAAGCAAAACGACTCGAAAATAAAACTTCAAAAGAAGCAATTTATCAAGCCGCAATTTTACGCTTTAGACCTATTATGATGACGACAATGGCTGCCATTCTGGGGGCTGTTCCCTTAGCATTTGGTACTGGAGTGGGTTCAGAATTGAGAAGACCTTTAGGAATATCAATTATAGGCGGTTTAATTATTAGCCAATTACTTACCTTATACACAACTCCAATTGTTTATTTATATTTTGAAAAAATAAAATACTGGATAGAAAATAAATTGTTAAATATTAAAGGTGAAACTTATGGTGCGCCAAGATAAGTGCGTAAGAACCAGTGAGTGCGAATCTCACCCACGTAAAGATTAGCCATCAGCGTGGAAGTAAGCAGTGCGA
>NZ_JBIPMD010000029.1:0-23680 GCF_044369315.1 Silvanigrella sp. | reverse complement strand
ATTTTTAAACTCAAGAGAATATTGACTTTTAACTGATTTCTTCTTTAACATTGGACAACCCTTCTATATGAACGCCTAAGTTCATAGCATATTGTCCACCAAAAGGAATCACTTTACACCAAACTTCCCGATTTACGATAGATTTGATCAATAATAAATTCAGGTTTAGTATCCTTAGTATAACTTGCAGTTGAAAATGCTTTACCTTCGTATGGTTCTAAACCAGGGAAAAAATCAGAAGGTATTCTATTATTTTTTCCTGCAGAAAATCCTCCTTCCTGAATGATTTCAGCAGGTGATCTTGATTCAATTCGGTATAAATAAGTATCTGGTATTGTTCTTACGATTTTTATTTTATTTTTTAATAAAGATACTGCTAAGCCAGAAGAAGTAGAAGGACTTTTATTAGATAAAAGTGAACTTTGACTCTCGCTATCCGAACCAATGATTTTTAAATGCTCTCCTGAGCCCTCTGGATTTATGCTTGGTTGTGAAATGCTTGTTTCTTTATTTAAAGAAGACAAATTTTCAAGTGAACCTAGTGATGAAGCTGATGGTGTTTCAACAGAAATTCCGCCACTGCTCAAAGGAGAGAGTTCAATAGAAGAAGTGCTACGAGGAGAAGACAAAGAAACAGTTGCTAAAGGATCAATGATTGCAGCTTTTGGTGGGGTAAAAGGATATCTATTTGGCGTAGGACCACTCGTCGCTACACCAATTCCAATATCAGCAATTAAATTACCAACAGATTGCTGATTTTTTATATGATGACCATTTGGAGTATTCCAATTTGGGCAAATAAAATCATCAACAATAATATATCCCCAATCTGTTGCAGCAAGAGAATAACCAGCAACACCAACGTAACGATAATCATTACCAAAATTTTTTTGGCAAGTTGATATGAAACTATTACAAACGGATTGGGCATTTTGATAATTATTTTTTTCTAATTTTAGACCATCATGCAAATTGATATCTGTATCATTGACTATGTATAAGGACCCTTTTAACCAATAATAACCATGATAAGATTCACCTAATTCATATTTTCCATCTCCTTGTGAAAGTTTTAACCATTTAGCATCCCATGTATTATTTTGATTTACACAAAAAAGATCAGAGCCAGAAAAAGATTTATTCACGTACAAAAAAGATAAAAATATAAAAACTGTTAATTTAGACAGTTTGTAAAACATATATTTTCCTATTCTATTGTTATTGAAAATAAAATTGTATTAAATATTTAAATGAGAGAATTATATTAATATAGCGCATTATTTAAAGCACTATATGGAAACTAATATAAAAATATTTTATTTTCAATTTTTATTTCACTTTTAAGTTAATTCATTAAAACAAAAGTACTATTTTATAAAAAAATTATAATGAACTTTTGTATACCAACAATTATTTGTATATTTTTGGATTACAAAGCTTTTTTGTCCCGAGCTAATTTTCTTGAAAAAGGAACATCATACCCCATAAATTTATATTTATATTGTTTCTATTTGATTTTTAATAAAAAATTATTTATTAAGAAATTTTCTTGGACCCGGATATTTCTTATTTCTCTTATAAAAAAATCTTTAATTTTATTATATCTTGTTTTAATTCTGTTTGGAATGCTAGAACTTTTTTTATAATAATTCAGTCGTTACTATTATGAATTTCACTTTTAGTCTGAATATATCTAATCACTTATAAAGCATTCATTTTATTTCACTCTTTATTTACTAATCTAACAGTGCATAAAAAATCATTTCTCTTGGCATATAAAACCATTCAGGCGAGTTTTCACAATTATAAAATGAACCATCTCTTTTAATATCACAAATAGATATATTATTACTTATAACATTTGCCATATAAGCTGTACGGTTATGAATTGACATTGACCAGACTAAATTATTATCATAACCAGTAGATTTGCAATTCTTAGTTACGATTTCTAAATGAAGAGAACAATAATATACTCTTTTATCATCAGATAAATATAAAAACCCGTTATTAATATACAGAAAATTATGAATATGAGAGCCAATAAATTTAATTTTTTTTTATATGTAATGATCCATCAATATGAGTTTGATATATTTTTAACAAATTTGAATTACTCATGACATAAGCGTAATTATTAAAAAATTGAATACTTGACGGCAATAAAACATTTATAATATCTTTACAGTTTTCAAAATGTCCATACCTATTTACAAAACAAGAGGTAACTATATTTGCATCCATCCTTGTTAAATAAACAAATCCCTTATGAAAAGTCATTTTAAAAACATCATTATATTTTGATATTGTGAAGAATTTTATTATTAAATCTGAAGAATTTAACGGACAAGCTATAATACCTTGATTCTTAGATGTAACATAAGCAATTAAGTTTTCTTGTAGATTAATATCAATAGGTATTTAAAATAAAAATATATTTTGGAAGCATTTTTCAAAGCCACCATCTAATTTTAACAAACATCTTCTTATTGAATTATTGCATCTATTTACAATATTATCTTTATGATGTTTTATTTTATCTTGATTAATTTAGAACCTCACTAAAAAACTTTTATTATTTTCGTAATCACATAAATAAATATCCATTCTTTCGAATGGTTCGATATATTTAATCTTTAAATGAAGTTTTAAATGCAATTTAATCCATTCTTTAAAAACCGTGCTCTGATCCGATGTGAGAGATCTATCCATTTCCATATAAAACAGAATTTTAGATAAATTATGGACACACACTTGAATATAACTTTAAATTTGAGATAGAATTTAATATTAAGAAATCAATTCATTCATTTTTTAAGGATATTTATGTCAAATTTAAATAAGATTTTTATATTATTGTTTTTATTATTTCTTAATATTTTCAATACAGCATATGCAAATGAAGAAAAACTCATTATTGTTACAAGACTTTATCCGCCTTATATTTTCCCAGAAGGCGAAGATGTAAAAGGAATATCCGCTGATTTAGTAAAATATGTGTTCAATAAAATGAATCAAAAATTTCAAATTATCATTCAGCCTTGGAATCGTTCTCATGGTGAAATCGAGTCTGGGAAAGCTGATATTATTTTTACAGTTAATAAGTCTCCTGAGAGAGACAAGATTATGACTTATAATAATGAACCCCTTATTCTCCAAAATATGTCTTTTTATAAAAAAAAGAAAAATAATGCCATATTTAATGGTGATTATAAAAATTTAAAAAACAAAACAATTGGATATGTGAGAGCTGCATACTATGGTGATACCTTTATGAAAGGAATCAAAGATAATAACATCGTAACAGAAGAAAGTTGGGATTATGAAAAATGCATCTTAAAGTTACAATCAGACAGATATGATGTCATTGTAGGAAGTGAGAAGGTTGTTGAATATTTAATGAGAAATTTAAAAATAGATCGTAAAGAATATGTAAAATTACAGCCAAAGGTAGAAACAATTACAAGTTTTCTTGGATTTAGTAAAAAGAAAGACTACACAAAAATAAAGACAAAATTTGATGAAATTCTTTTAAAAATAAAAAAATCAGGTGAATATGATAAAATCATAAAAAAAAGCATCAATTTAGAATAATTTATTCTAAATTTAAATTGATACTAGTAGGATATATGTTGCTATCTTCACCCCAACCCACATTTGAAAATTTAATAAATACTTGATTTTTTGCGTCTTTAAAATACTCTAATTGAGCATGCAGTGCGGGATTAAGCATTGTTTTTTTAAAGGCACAAATAGTACCTATTTCCTTTCCATTTAATTTAATTGTTAAACCAGATCCTTTTATAAAATTTGTTCCTAAAATATTTATTTCTGAACAAGGTTTAAAAGTTTCAACAAAAGTAAATTTTTTATTTTCAATTAAAATTTCTTCATTATCACAAATATCCATTTTCTTTTTATGATCTAGATTATATTTGTTTCCTAAAGAATAATCAGAATTTTGCGACGTAAAAAGAGAATAAGAAATTGTTTGACCCGTTGAGTTTATTACGTCAACTTGAAAGTAAGCATGTGTATGAATACTATAAAATAATAATGGTACAGATATTATTAATTTCTTAAGAACAAACTTCATAAACACCTCACAATATAATAGACTTTAATAGTCAACTTTAAAGTCTATTGAATTTGGTAATAATTCACTATTTTGCCACCATCCTATATTATAAAATTTACCTTGTATTTTATTATCATCTCCCCTAATAAACTCAATTTTTGCATTTGTACTTTTATCAATTAAAAATTTTTTGTTTGCACAGATAGTTCCAATTTCAATTTCATTGATAACTAAAGACAAACCCCATCCATGAGGATACTTTCCTCCAAAAATTTGTATCCAAGAACAGGGAGTGTTTGTATCTACAAAATTTAATCTATGTTTAAATTGAAGCAATAAGTAATCATAATCACTAAAACTATTTACTTCACCTTGATTCAGTATATAAACAGCACTTTTATTTTTATCTGTTAAATTGATTTTCTGCATTACAACTACATTATTATCATAATTATTTAAAAATTGAACATGATAAGATGCAGAGCAATTTAACGAATAAAATAGAAAAGAAGAATAAATTAATTTTTTTAATACTAATTTCATAAAATCTCCAAAATTATTAAATTTTAAAAACTATTATTAAACTTTAATTTGAATTCAAACAATATTATTTAAATATTTATCCTTAGCAAGAGTATAAAAAATATTTTTAATATTATACTTTAATTATTGATTTATCAAGAATTTTTCTATTTATTTAAATTAAAATAAAGCTCAAAAAAAAAGCAAACAAATCTTATTAATTTTTTTCTAAATAAAACATTTCTTAACTTTAATGGATGTTCATCCTATTTTTTTAAAATTTGAAGATTTGAAAATTATAATTTTCTTGAATATATTTTAGATGCTTTACAAAAAAATATTAATAAAACTCTCCAGCATTTAGGATATTACTATGAAATTTAAAAAAATTAAAGTTTGTTTATCTTATTTATGCTTTATTATTTTTACTCATGAGTCATTCTCTGTACAGCTTTCCCTAAAACATTTAAAAGGCCCTCTTTATGTTGTTGAGGATGATTATTTTTATAAAGAGAACTCCATGATCTATATTGGAGAAAAATATATTACTATAATAGGTGCCACATGGACATTGGAAACAGCCTTACTTTTGGATAAAGAAATAAAAAAAATAACTTCAAAACCAATTTATGAAGTGATTAATACAAATTATCATCCAGACCGCGCAGGTGGGAATGACTATTGGAAAAAGATAGGCGCTAAAATTATTTCAACCCAAATGACTTACAACTTAATGAAAACCGATTGGGAAAAAACAATTGAATTTACCAAAAAATCGATCCCCGATTATCCAAGATTGCCTTTAAGTTTACCAGACAATGTTTTTCAAAATAACTTTGTTCTACAGAATGGTGATTTACAATCCATATATACAGGCTCATCACATACATATGATGGTATTTTTATTTATTTCCCAAAAGAAGAGGTTCTTTTTGGAGGGTGTATATTAAAAGAAAAAATTGGTAACTTATCTTTTGCAGATATAAAAGAATATCCTCGGACAATTGAAAAATTAAAAAATTTAAATCTTAAAATTACCCAAGTTATTGGTGGTCATGATGAACCAATTCATGGACCTGAATTGATTGATAATTATAAAAAACTAATTGACGATCATAATAAAAATCACAAAGAGTAGATCAATTCTACTTATTTGATCTACTCTTTGTTATGAACAACTAAACTTGAGGTCCTGCCTGAGAAATTGATGAATTATTTTGAATTTTTTTGAAGTTATCAATAAACATTTGAGCAATTTTTTTACGAGAAATATCAAATTGCTCTTTGTTACTCCAACAATTTCTTGGGTCTAAAATTTCACTAGGCACCTGATTTATTTTCATAGGTATCATTAAATTAAAAACATCGAAGTTTTTAAATGTTTCATCTTTTAAAGAACCATCATGAATCGCATCAATAATAGATCTTGTATATTTTAATGAAATTCTTTGCCCAGATCCATAAGAACCTCCTGTCCACCCTGTATTCACAAGCCAAGTTTTTATTTTTGGATTCTTTTTCAGTTTTTCATGTAATAATTCAGCATATTTTAAAGGAGGAAACACCATAAAAGGAGCACCAAAACAAGCTGAGAAAGTAGCAACAGGTTCTTTGATACCAACTTCCGTTCCAGAAACTTTTGCAGTATAGCCACTCATAAAATAATACAATGCCTGTTCCGAAGTTAATAAACTCACAGGCGGAAAAATACCAAATGCATCACAAGTTAGAAAAATAATATTAGATGCGTGAGAAGTAACACATGGAACTTTCGCATTTTTAATATAGTTAATTTTATATGAAACTCTTGTATTTTCTGTAATAGATAAATCATTATAATCAGCTTCTCTTGTTTTTGGATCTAAAACAACATTCTCTAACAAACTTCCAAAACGAATTGCTTCAAATATTTCAGGCTCTTTTTCAGCGGATAAATGATCACACTTAGCGTAACAACCACCTTCAATATTAAAAATGCCATCATCATGCCAGCAATGTTCATCATCTCCAATAAGTTTACGATTTGGATCGGCAGAAAGAGTTGTTTTTCCAGTACCAGATAGTCCTAATAAAACAGTTACATCTCCTTTCTCGCCCTCATTAACGGAACAATGCATAGAAAGAACGTTCTTTTTAGGCATTAAATAATTCATTATCGTAAAAATACCTTTTTTCATTTCTCCAGCGTATTCAGTACCTAAAATAATAATTTCTTTTGCTTCTAAATTTAAACACACACTCGCTTTTGAGGTAACTCCAGAGACCTTATCATCAGCCGATTGAGCGCCTGCATTAAAAATAATGCAATCTGGTTCGCCAAAATTTTCAAGTTCTATTTTAGTTGGTAAAATAAACATATTTGAAACAAATAAAGCATGATAAGGTCTAGAACAAATAACTCTGACTTTAAGTTGGCAAGATTTCTCCCATCCAGCAAAGACATCTAAAACATAAAGTTGTTTTTGTTTTTTAAAATATTCAAGCGCAATTTTTTTATTTTGCTGAAATGCTTCGTCTGTCAGAGGAATATTTACATCACCCCAATTTACATCTTTTTCACTTTCAGGATGCTTAACAATACGTTTATCCTTAGGGCTTCTTCCTGTTTTTTCACCCGAGCTAGCAGATAGAGCGCCCGTTGAAGAAATTACAGAACCTTTTTCAAATTTAATCGCATGTTCGTACAATACAGCAGGCAATGCATTGTGAAATATTTCTGCATTATTAATTCCAAACTCATTAAGCATTTAATCACCATCCTTATAAAATTTTTATATTTAGGTATTTTTAAAAATAAACTCGAAATTATTAAAAAAACACCATTAAATTTTAATAATCTAATGTAAAACATGTTTTAGTTTTTTATATTTTAATTATTATTAAAATTTATATAATACTTATAAATTTTAATAATAAGTTCCTCTAAAATAAAATGAAGAAAACCAAAACAATAGTCGAAATTACAATACGAATAAATTAGAACTAACACTTCAAGATGTCAAGTTAGAATAATGATTGATAAATTAACAGGAGAGTTACTTTAATATCTATATTATATTTAATTTTTATCGAGAGCTTCCATAATATATTTAGCTACAGCCTGTTTTTGTTCAGCAGTAAGACTCGTTCTATAGTCAGGCATCATATCTTTTTTACCTGCATTTGATACATCAATAATTTGCTTTTCAGAAGATTTTTTTAAAGGCTGTAGTTTTTTTGATAAATTTTCCCCAACTGGTCCATCTCCTTTTCCAGTGCTACCGTGACATGATAAACATTTATCATTATAAACCGTTTTTCCTTGAGAAAGGAGTTGATCATTTTTATCTGCATTTGCATTTAAATTCATAAAAAAGGAAAAGATGATTATAATTCGAAATCTCATTTTATTTCCTTTCTAAATTAATTAAAATTTTATAAACCTAGTATCTTATCCTGTAAGTTTTTAGGTAACACTTCATAATGAGAAAAGTGCATAGAACTACTAGCACGCCCTTGAGATAAAGAGCGTATATCCGTTTCATAACCAAATAAACCGGATAATGGAATATTTGCATGAACAACTTGCAAATGCCCTCTTGTGTCTAAACCTAAAACTTGTCCACGACGGCTGTTTATATCTGAAACTATAGTTCCACTATAGTCCGATGGTACAACAACTTCAACCTTCATAACAGGTTCCATCATGACAGGTTTTGCTAATGTCAAAGCATTACGAAGGGCATTACTTGCAGCTACTTTATAAACAACATCATCAATAGCCTGAGTATCAAAAGAATAATCTGTTACAGTAACTTTTAAATTTACTAAAGGATAACCACATAAGGTACCACTGCCAACCGAGCCTACCAAAGCTTCTTTTATTGCTGCAACTATATTTGCAGGAACCATAGATTTACTAGGTACATTTACTTCTACATTTGTTTTATCATTTGGTTCTATGGATAAAGATACTTTTGCCGCAAATGTTTTATTTTGAACTGTTCTTGAGAAACTTTCACTTGCTTTTGCAGGAATAGAAATGCATTCGCGGTAAGATACTTGAGGATTTCCAACATTTGCATTTACTTTAAATTCGCGTAGGAGTCTGTCTGCTATAATTTGAAGATGCAATTCTCCCATACCAGAAATAAGAACCTGACCCGTTTCTTCACTTGTTGATACTTTTAAAGAAGGATCTTCTTGCGCTAATTTATTTAAACTTTGTTGAAGTTTGTCTAAGTCACCACTGCTTTTAGGTTCAATTGCTAAAGAAATAACAGGATCGGGAAACTTCATAGATTCATAGGCAATGGGATCTTTGATATCACAAAGAGTATCTCCTGTAGTGGCAAATTTTAAACCTACCACAGCAACAATTTCGCCTGCCGATGCAAACTGCAATTCTTCTCTATCATTTGCATGCATGCGAAGAATTTTTGTAATTCTTTCTTTTTTATTTTTAAGCGTATTTAAAACAGCATCACCTGTTTTGATCGTTCCTGAGTAGATACGCATAAAGAAAAGTGCACCAACAAAGGGATCACTCATAATTTTAAATACAATTCCTGAAAAAGATTCTTCTGGTGTGGGAGCACGCTTGCCAGCAGCGACAATTCCTTCTACTTCAGCACCTTCCACAGGAGGAATATCTAAAGGAGAAGGTAAAAAATGAACAACAGCATCAAGCAAGGGCTGTATTCCTTTATTACGAAAAGAGGAGCCTAAAAATATTGGAATAATTTTAATTTCTATAACCGATTTACGAAGTGCCTTTTTAATTTGATCTGCTGTTACCTTAGCATCTGATAATACAGCTTCTGCTAAAGTATCATCAAAATCGGCTAAATTTTCGATAAGTTCTTGTCTATAAATATGAGCATCATCGAGATATTCTTTTGGAATTTCTGTAACTTTAGGAGCAGCGTCTTTATCTTCAGTCAACCAAACGTAAGCTTGCATTTCAATAAGATCTATCACACCCGTAAATGCACTTTCCACACCCATTGGGATTTGAGCAAAAACGACATTTGCATTTAATTTTTCACGCATTGAGTTTATACACATTTCAGGATCGGCGCCAACTTTGTCCATTTTATTTAAAAAAGCGATTCTTGGGACATGGTATCTGTCTGCTTGTCGCCAAACGGTTTCGGATTGAGGCTCTACCCCATTTGCGGCGTCAAAAACAGCAATCGCCCCATCGAGGACACGAAGAGATCTTTCAACTTCAACTGTAAAATCCACATGACCAGGAGTATCGATTAAGTTTATCCGATAATCCTTCCAAAATGTTGTTGTTGCAGCTGAAGTAATAGTAATACCACGCTCTTGTTCTTGAACCATCCAATCCATCGTAGCTGTGCCTTCATGGACTTCACCAAGCTTGTGACTTCGTCCTGTGTAATACAAGATTCTTTCCGAAGTTGTTGTTTTACCTGCATCAATATGAGCCATAATCCCAATATTACGATATTTACTAAGGTCTTGTGGAGCTGATGACATAGCTTATGGTCTTTCAAATAAAATTTTAAACGTAGATTTAATGAATATAGAAAGTAATTTCAATATTCTTGCATGGGATTAGGTATACAATTTATCAATAAAAATCAATAACTCTGTTTTAAGGGAAAGCAGGGCAAATTTTAAAAATATCCTTAATTTTAATAGATAAAAGAGTCTTGAAAAATAATGATATTAAATTTTATTATTTCATAAAAATGAGGTTTAAATTATTAAAATACATATATTGAAATCTTAATTTTTGACATTTTGATTCCAAGATAACAAAAATTGGATACAATTAGTTTAGTTAATAAAATAGGAGTCAAAATATGTTCAATAAATCGAAACGTCGTTATTCTATCTTTTTTCTTATTCCTTATTTTTTAATAAATTTAAATTCCTATGCAGGAACATGCACCTTACATATAACAAGGACGGCATGCCCTGGTATGGAAAAAGATAGTTATGCAAAATGTGGTGGCAATGCGAGCTGTGATGAAAATAAAAAAACAGGAAGTGCGGATTCTTGTGCAAAAGCAGCACTAGAAGCATGCGATAATGTTGCCGCAAGACAAAAACAAACAAAATCAAAAGAAATTAAAGCCGATTTTGATGGCAAACCCTTAGAAGGTGGCAAAAATTTTTGTGAACCAAACCGCCCCGATTTTAATAAATGCTAATATAAAAAAATAAATTTTATTTATTTTTAATTGGAAAAAAAAATGAAATTATTTAACAAGCTTTCACTTAAAGCAAAGCTCTTTTTCTTTAATGGAGTATTGGTCTTTTTTCTAATTACAGTAAGTATTGTTGCTCAAGTTGGAATACATTCTAGCAATATCACAATAGAAGAACTTGCATCTAATGAATCTTCTCATTGGTTAAATCAATCGTTAATTGTGAAATCGGATATTCAAGCTTTATTAAGACTCGCGTTTGAACCCTATACTATTTCAAAAGGAGTTACAGGCTCTCCTATTAAAGATGTTAACGATTCTTTAAACACATTCAATCAAAATTTAAATAAATTTGCAGCAGAAAGTAAATTCACTCCTGAAGAACAAGAAAAGTACAATAAATTAGTTACAGGCTGGAAAACACTTCGTGAAGATATAAATAAAACTTTAGAAAACATTCAAAAAGGAATTTTAAAAAGAGAAGAAATAAATTCTCAAATTACTAAAATTGAAGATGCTTTTTTAAATGTAAATGATATATTGAGCGATATTTTGGGGGGAATAAGAAAAAAAACATTAACACTCCATACTTCTGCTCAAATTAAAGAAAAAATATACTTTATTGGACTTATTTTATTATTTGTTTTGACATTATTAATTTCTGCATTTAGTTTTATTTTTTCTATAAGACTAAATAAAAAATTTAAAAATATAAGCAAAGAACTGTTTGAGAGGTCAAATGAAATTACAACAGTTGTTACTTCTTTAAAAAAAGTTCCGATTCTCTTAGCCATGCAATTACAGAACAATCCCATTCAATTCATGACACTACAGCTGCTATAAATCAAATGACATCAACAGTTAATAACACCACAGGAAATACTAAGGAATTATATGAGGTTTCAAAATCATCTTCTGAAAAAGCAGAAAATGGAAAAATGATTATGACTCATCTTGTTACTTCAATGGAAACCATTCAAAAATCAAATGAGCAGTTACAGGATATAAGTGAAATTATTGTTCAAATAAACTCAAAAACAACTGTAATAAATGATATTGTTGCAAAAACAGAATTACTCTCTTTAAATGCATCTATAGAATCGGCACGAGCGGGTGAACAAGGAAAAGGCTTCGCCGTTGTTGCAGAAGAAGTAGGTAATTTAGCAAAAATAAGTGGTAAATCAGCTAAAGATATTCAAGATTTAATCACTAAAAGTGAAGAACAGGTCAATAAAATATTAGAAATTACAAAAACTAGGGTGATTGAAGTTAAAGGCGTGACAAATAATGCACAAAAATCTTTTGAAGATATATCACAAAATGTAGATTCTTTATCTTCATTTATTGAGAAAATTACCATGGCTACACAAGAACAAGAAATTGGAATTAAACAAATTTCTTCAGCAATGGAACAAATTGGAAAATCAACACAAAATATTCAGTCATCGATTCAAGTTACTTCGGAATGCTCTGAAAGTTTAGTAAAACAAGGAATTAAATTAGATTCTTCTTCAAAAGAAATTGAAGTTTTAATTAATGGTAATCATTAAAATGACGATGCATATTTTCCAGTTTGTATTTGAAATTTTTTAAATTTTGTATAAATTTTTTCAAAAAATGAACCCAACTTCCCATTTGAAGATTCAACTAAAGCATTTTTTATATCTTGTGGATCATAGACAATTCCATATAAATATCTATAAAAAGTTCCATCATTTTTTATAAAAAATAAAGCTGCACCATGAGAATACTCTCCTGTATGAGGATCTAATTCATAGTAAAAATTGAGATCTTTTAAAAACACATTAATGTTTTTGCTATCGCCAACAAGAAAGTCCCATTTTGCATCTTTTTGACCTGTTTTAGGAACCCAAACTTTTTGTTTTTCTTTTGCAATTTCATAGGTATCATAAGGATCAAAACTTATTGTTGCAATCCTAAAACCGCTGCCAATAGGCCAATCCATTTTTTTCAATGTAGTTGCTAAGTTTACAAATTGAAATGCACACATTGTTGTACATTTAAAATAATTCAATGTGAAAATAACAACTTCTTCATTTACAAATAAATCTTTTAATTTAATTTTTTGACCATCTTGATTTGTAAAAGTAAGATTTAAATCAATTTTTTGATTTAATTTTTCAAAAATTTCTCCATTGGGGATATTTTTATTTACCGTAACTTCTTTAGAAAAAACAGAAACGCCTAAAATCAATTGAAAAAACGAAATTAATATAACATTTAAAAATTTATATTTATAATCGCATTTTTTAATTATATTCATTTACTTTGTTTCCTTTTATGATTTGTAGAATCAATATGCAATCCATTTAAGCATTGCTAGAAAAATAGAATTTATCGAATCCTTAATTTATTACAAGGGAATATATATAATTCATTCTTATTTATATGCAACAATATGTTGCTCTAAGTTGTTTCAAAAGATAGAATCCTCCTGTATTAGAATAGGGGGATAATATTTGTGAATAAAATACTTTCGGGTAAAATTGTTGTCATAGGCTTTGGTAATATTGGCAAAGCACTTGTTAGAGGGTTACAACTAACTGCTCAAGATGTCGAAATATTTGTCTGTGATAGAGGTGAACTCAACCCCAATGAAGGATACCCAGAAGGATTAGATTTCAACAAGTTGAATTATTTAAACTATGAAAGCATTCCCAACTTAAAAAATAATTTATTTCTTACTGAGAAAGACACCATTATTTTTTGTGTTAAACCACAAAACTTTATGGAAGCTGTTGATCGCTGGAAACCCGTCTTTCTTGCCAATCAAGATTTCCCATTAATAATTTCAATATTAGCTGGAACACCAACAGAACTTATTCATAAATATTTTTCAGAAGACTGTCCCGTTGTGCGCTGCATGCCAAATATTGCTGCTACAATTGATTATTCAGCTAGTGTTTTATGCGCAAGTAAAAAAACTCCTCAGCATTATCTAAATAGAGCTAAAATTATTTTTGATGCCGTTGGAAAAACATGGATTGCACATGAAGAACAACTCGATGCCGTAACAGGATTGAGTGGAAGTGGTCCTGCCTACATTTATATGGTGATAGAAGCTATGGCAGATGGAGGGGTAAAAATGGGTTTACCCAGACAACTCTCTATTGAGCTTGCGACTCAAACTGTCTTAGGAGCAGCAAAATTAGTCCAAGAGACACGAATCCATCCTGCTGTTTTAAGAGATCAGGTAACAACTCCTGGCGGAACGACAATTAGTGCAATTCATGAACTTGAAAAATTTGGATTAAGACCTATGCTCATTTCTGCAGTAGTAACGGCATCTGAAAGAAGCGCAGAATTAGCAAAAATTGTAGAAGAAAAAATAAAAGATCAAAAATAAAGTTATATTAGAGCATAATTTATCTTATTTGATTGAAACAAAAATTTGACTAGAAAAAAATTTATCAATAAAAAAATAGATTAATAAGTTTCTTTCCTTTAAACCATATAAATAAGATGAAAAAGGTTTGCTTGCATTCCTTAAAAGAATCATTTTATTTTTAATACATAAAAATATGAACTTGGGGGTAAACAAATCAAATGAATATACTCGTTATCAATAGTGGAAGTTCTTCCCTTAAATTTCAAATTATTGAAACAGATCAAAATAATATTGATTCGTCTACCGATAAAATAAAAGTAAAAGGTTTAATCGATCGTATTGGAACACAAGCTCTTGCTAAGATAACAGTTCCAAATGGAGTTGAAATAAAAGAATCCATCGCCATTCGCGATCATTCTGCAGCACTTGATTATATTTTTCGCAAAATCACTTCGGGGACATTAAATATTGATGGTATTTTTTCTTTGTCTGATATTAATGCCGTTGGTCACCGTGTTGTTCATGGTGGAGAAAAATTTTCTAAATCTGTTCTTGTTGATAAATCTGTTTTAAAAGAAATTGAAGATTGCATTGATCTCGCACCTCTTCATAATCCTGCAAATTTAAAAGGGATACAAGCAACACTTGCTTTATTTGGCGAAAAAATGCCTCACGCTGTTGTATTTGATACGGCATTTCATTCAACTATACCAGAAACAAATTATTTATATGCGTTACCTTATCAATATTATAGACGCTACCGCATTCGTAAATATGGATTTCATGGACTCTCTCACCGTTACGTAAGTTATCGTTACAGAAAACTTGTTAACTTAGAAAGAAATCAGCTCAACTTAATTACAATTCATTTAGGAAATGGCTGTTCTATTTGCGCTATCAAAGAAGGAAAATCTTATAATACTTCTATGGGTTTTACACCGCTCGCCGGCTTAATTATGGGGACTCGCGCTGGAGATATTGATGCCTCCATTCCAGAATTTTTAGCCCATAAAGAAGGAATTACTTTATCAGACATTGATATCTTATTAAATAAAGCATCGGGTCTTCTTGGGATTTCAGGTTTAACAAATGATATGCGTGAACTTTTAGATGAAGAAAAAGAACATCACGATAGAAGAGCAACTCTTGCTATTGACATGTTTACCATGAGAATTAAGCATTACATTGGTGCTTATCTTGCCGAAATGGGCGGTGCCGATGCCATTCTTTTCACAGGTGGTATTGGAGAAAACTCCGCAGAAATTAGAAAAAGAATTTGTGAAGGATTGCAATTTTTAGGCATTGAACTAAATGAAAATTTAAATAAAGAAAAATGCTTTGGTGCTGAAGGAAATATTTCTTCAGATACAAGTAAAATTAAAACATGGGTAATCCCAACCAACGAAGAACTTATGATTGCTCGTGATACTTTTCGTTGCGTAACAGGATTACCCGCATTTTAATTAAATTAAAATGCTATTTCGTATTTTTAATGAATTAAATACTAAATATTAAGTTTAAACTTGAGTTTACATCAACATAATTTATAGTTTGGTCTAGACCTAAATCTTTTTTGTTAGAGATATTCATAGAGTGAACTGTTGCACCTAATCCTAAGCCCATGCTAAAAGTTTCATTAAATTTATAGGCAGCAATACCATTTACACCATATGAAATATGATTATCAATTGTAAGTGTGTTTTTTTGCTCATTAGATGAGTTTAGAGTTACAGAAGTAAGATCAGCTGAATTAAATACGCCATAACCAACGTTTGCTAAAGCATAAACGTCTAAACGTTTTGCAGGAGTAAATTTATAACCACCGGAAGCTTTCACAGATAAGGAAAACATATTTAATATAGCATTGGATTCATAATTATTTAACTTTACAATATTTTTATAATGTAACATATAATTATCTATTCCACCACCAATTACAAAAGATCCGTAATCCGATTTATTTAAGGAATAAAGTGCAACTCCTTGAATAGCTGCTGTTCTTAATTCATCTTGGTATTTTACCTTTAATTCTGACATTTCAAAACTACTATATGCTGAGTTTTCTAAATTGATTAAAAAGTCAACTCCTACTTTTTGCTCTTCTTTTTTATTATTATCAGCATGTTCATGTCCTTCATGAGCCATTGCATTTGAAACTAAAAAAAACGAAACCATTGAAATTAAAGAATTTTTTAACAACATATTATTCTCTCCCTTTAATAATACTCTTTATGAGCAAACAAATAGATATCAAAAAATTTGAATTTAAGAAAATAAAAGGGAGGGATTTATTTTTAAAATAATTATTTATCAATATTTTTATAGGATTATATTTATTTAAAATTTCAACTTAATGCTAAAGTTAAAGCAACCGCGTGAGCAATATCTTCTGCCGATGCGCCTCTTGACAAATCTGAAAAAGGTTTTGCAGCACCTAATAAAATAGGCCCCCAAGCTTCAGCACCACCAATTCTTTGTGTAATTTTATAACCAATATTTCCTGAATCTAAATCGGGAAAGACAAATACATTTGTTTTTCCTTGAACTTTACCATCTGGATTTTTTCTTTTTGCTACAGAAGGCACGCAAGCAGTATCAAATTGGACTTCCCCTTCTGCAATAATAGAAGGATATTTTTCAACAAAAGACTTATAAGCATTTCTTACTTTTTCCACATCGGGGTGTTCTGCGCTTCCCACTGTTGAAAAACTTAAAAAAGAAACAAAAGGTGTTTTCCCACTCCAAAAAGCAAAAGCTTCTTGTGATAAATAAGCTATGTCAACAAGTTCGGCACTACTCGGCTGCGGAATAACACCACAATCTGCAAATAAAACCAAACTTTCCCCACCAGGAGTTACTTTAGGGAGAGCGAGTAAAAATCCGCTTGTAATCACTTTTGTTTGTGGCTTTAGCCCTACTGTGCTTAAAGCAGCTCTTATTACGTGAGCTGTAGAATTCACACAACCAGAAACGACGGCATCGACTTCCCCTAAATATAATTTTGCTCCGCCTTCAAATGTAGGATCCGATGCCAATGGCTCTATTTTTGAAGATAAAGGTTTCCCCTTTTTTTCAGCAATTTTTTGCATTACATCTAATGTCTTTTGTTTGTTATTTTCCGCTTCGTTTTTATTTCCTAAAAAACATTTTATATTTAATTCATTTTTAAGTATTTCTGCAGCTTTTATAACTCTTTCATCCTCTCCTTCTGGTAGCGAAATTCTTTTATTTTTAGCGCGTGTAAAAATATTTTCTTTGGCTGAATCAGATAATGTTTGAAACAACATAATAAACTCCTTTATTTTCTTTTAAATATAAAAACAGGAAAGACTTGATATTGTTTTAAGACATATCAAGTCTAAACTTTAAATACGATATCACTAAATTTAAATATTTATATACATTAAAATATCTTTGCGAATGAAATTAATTATGTTACTTTTAATCGTTGAATTCTTTATTTATTTTAAAACACAGGAATGATTATGAATTTTATAAAATTAATTATATTTATTTTAGTTAATTTCATACATTTTCAAATATTCGCAGATAAATTTATTATAAACACACAAGATTGGCCGCCATATCAAACGATAGAGAACAACTTAGTAGGAGGTTCTGCTACTAAAACATTAGAATGTGTTTTAAAACAAATGAAAATCGATTATCAAATCCATGTTTTGCCTTGGAAAAGAGCGCAGGAAGATGTAAAATTAGGCAAAGCCCAAGGCTTTTACGCTGCAGGAATTACAAATGAAAGAAATAGCTTCGCCATACCCACAGAAAAAATAGCAAATTATAAATGGATTTGGATATTAAATAAAAACTCAAACTTAGATCCGACTAAAGCAGAATTTAGAAAAAAAGCACTCCTTGCTGCAAAATTTGGGACTGGCCCAGAAACTTTTTTAATGGAAAATAATTACAAACTTGTCGCCTCTCCTAAAGAAATTCATAATCTTTTTGAAATGCTTCAAAGAAAACGTTTCGATGCTTTTCTTTCACCAGAAGAACCTGCATTAGAATTTTTGAAAAAAAGCCAAATGAGTAAAAATAATTTTAAATTTATTTTTCATTCAAATAATGATTTGGTTTTTTACTTTTCAAAAAAATATATAGAAAATAATAAAAACTCTATAAAAGTTTTTAATTCTTATTTAAAAAATTGTAGTATTTCTGATTGATTATTCTTTATCAATATGGATAATATCTAAAGCTTTTGGTGACTGATTTTTTGCTCTTTTTTTCTTAGAAATACAAATAACAATACCAACATCTGTTACTTTACCTTGAGATATAAATACAGACAAAATATTCGCTCTTTGTAAAATCATATACATACCTAATCCAGCACTCACATCTCTTTCACCTAATTGATGAGATTCTTGTGTTCCTGTTTTAAATATAAATTTAACATATTTAGACATTATTTTAGGATTTAATCTTCCAAAGTTATCCCTTACAGAAATAGCAAGATCTTTTCCATTAAATCCCCATTCTAATCGCACTTTTTCGCTATCATCTAAATCAATTGGTATTGTTCTAGAACTTTTTTCGTGCTTTGGATTGGCATCCCAAATCGCATTCATTAAAAGCTCTTCTTGAATTTCAACAGCATATTGAGCAAATGTAGGATTTTGTTGCCCAACAAATGGCTCTATTTGCTCAAAGAATTTCTCCATTTCTTCAGCTAATTTATTTCTTTCACGTGAACTTTTAACATCAAACGTTTTAATAATAGGTAGTTTTACACCAGAACTGTGTTCCGATTCTTCCATAGGGATTAAGGCACGAACTCCAGTTAAATCTTGAGTAGAATTTGCTGATCCTTTTTTTAAAATCCATTGGCGTTGTATTGCTTGAAAAACTCTGTCAACTAAAAAATCATTTTCATTATATACAACATAGTGATTGAAACCATCAATATCAGCTTGCCCTTTAAATTCAGGTATTTTTACAACACTAGAAATTAACATATTTATGGCTGATTTTGACTTTTTATTATGTTCATCTGTTAAATATAAATCACAATCATCTTCTTTATCAGATAATTTGAAATTTTTATCGATCATATCCTTAAGAGGGCTCTTAATATTTTCATCTGTTACATTTAGATAAACTTTAAAGTTCTCCAAGGGGATCTCCTCATAAAACACACATTATGTTACGTTTCGATTTTATATAAAAAATCTTAACTTTGTTGGTGTCAAAATGATGTGCTAAAGGGAGATATCTTGTTGTTTTAAGAGTTTCTTTTTAAAACGACGCCAAAAAAGCCGTCAATGTCGTCTGGGTTACCAGAATAGATAAGAAGCTCATTTTCACGAGTAATATACTTTTTGTAAAAATCATGAATACGATCCAGTGGACATACTTTTTCATATTCAGGATGTTTTTCTAAGAAATTGTTTATTTGATGAATTGTTTCCTCTAACTCAAAACTACAAACAATATAGATAAGCTCCCCGCCAACCGCTACGTTTTTCGAAAGACCATCTAAAAGACGAGCCTGTTCGATAGCACAGTTTTGAATATCACTTGGAGTTCTTAGCCATTTGATTTCAGGGTGTCTTCGGATCACTCCCATAGCAGAACAAGGGGCATCTAATAGAATCTTTTGAAAAACTTTTCCTTGGCATTGTTCTACGACGTCGCCATGTAAAATTGTTATTCCTTGTAGACCAACTCGTTCAAAGTTTTCGCGGAGTATTTTTAATCTTTTTTGAGCAAAATCGCAGACGGTTAAATTTTCAGCTGCAACACCACTTTCCCAAAGATAGATCGACTTGCCACCTGGCGCTGCACAGGCGTCAAGAACAGTGTCTGTCTGAGAAGCTTGTACTAAACTAGCCGAAAGCTGCGCTGCTTCATCTTGAACAATGTAACAACCTTTTTTAAAAGCTTCACATTCATTAAATTTAGGCAAAGATTCTATCCGCAATGCTCCTGGTAAAGGTTGCCAAGAACTTTCCACAGATTGTGTTTTTAATAAATAGGTAGCGAGATCGGACTCGTTATTTGGTAATGGATTTTTTGTTATTAATTTTAAAGTATTTTTAGGAATACGATTATTATTAGATAAAAGATATTCAAATCTTTCTAAGGAAAGTTGTTTATGCCAACGTTCTACCATCCATTGAGGAAAAGAATGATGCATAGAATAATATTCTACAGGCTGCGTTACTTTATCTGGTTTAGGAAAATATTCCGATTTTTTTGCAACTCTTCTTAAAATAGCATTTACCAAAGAAGCTGCATTAGGTACACCAACTTGTTTAACAGCCTCAACGGTTTCTGAAACAGCAGCACGCTCTGGAACTCGATCCATATAATATATTTGATAAGTCCCAATTCTTAAGGCATTTGCCACTCGAGGATCCAAGCTTGAAAAAGATCTGTCCAACATATGGGACATAATCCAATCCATTTTAGCAAGCCATCTTAAGGAACCAAAAACCATCTCATAAATAAACGCTTTATCTAAAGTTCGAAGATTGGGGTGACTCGCAAATAGTTTTTCAAGAGCAACATCAGAATGGATATTACGGGTCAAAACGTGTGTTAAGGCATCAATGGCAATTGCCCGAGTGAGCGAGCCAGTGCGTGTTGACATAGTTTAAACTCCAAAAAATTAATCTTTGACTTCACATTCTTGCCTAGGAATGCTCAAAGTTTGGCATTATTGTTAGTTTGAGAGTCTCTTCAGCGTTGCAGTGCAAACACTTCCAGGCAAATGAAGAAAAAAATGAGCCACATTTCCCACATTTATGAGAAGAATATCCAATTCTAGCTGCTTCATCTTGTCTAAAAACAAAATTAAAATAGCTTTGGCTTTCTCCTAATATAGCAAGTACATCTCCTAAAAACCTGCTCTTTTTCAACTCAGGTGAGTTCTGTATCAGAAGAGCGGCATGAAAGATAGATGCCCAAAGGTATTTTTGTGTATTTAGATCAATTTTATCCTTATTTAGAACTCTTTTAAATTCATTTTGTACTATTGCATAACTTTCTATTGCTTCTTTTTCATTACTCATTTTTGAAATGACAATGGATAAATATTTTGCTCCTGCTGCAGGTGATATATTTGTATTTTTATAAATTTCAATTAATGCCTCTAAATCTGATGCCAATGCAGTCCACATCATTTTAGGATCATGAGAAATTTTTTGCCAAAGCTCATGGCTTGTGACTTGCCATAATAACATCATTGCTCTGGCCGAATTACGTTCCCAACGTAAGGCCATGCGTGCTAATTCAATCGCTTTTTCTAACTTTTCATTTTCATGAAATTGCATTTCACCAATTTTACATAAAGAATGCGCTATATTTAATTTTAATTTTGAATCGAGAAACCCTTTATAAATTGATAATGCTGTATACAATTTCTCTGGAAAATACCCTGTGGAGCAAACTTTTAAAATATGCTCTAAAACCTCGCTATTTTTAGGAACTCTTCTAAACAATTCAATCGCCGTATCAAATGCCCTAACTTGTAAACCAATAGAAGCATATACCTGAGATAATTCAAAAAGAGCTCGGTGTGTTTCCTGTTTTGAAACATTTTCATTGGTTAATATTTCAATATAAATTCCAATGGATTCTCGTGCATTGCCAATTTGAAAATAGTTTCTTGCTAAAACAAAGGCTTCTGACAAAATGATAAAACTATTTTTATCTTGTTTATAGGCCCCTAATTCAAGCTCTTCATTATTTAATAAAATAGGATCTTGGTTTTCTGCTAATATTTTTAGATTTACAGATAAATTATTTTCTAATTTTTTATCATTAGGGGCGTAATGAGAACTTTTACGAAACCTTCTACGAAAGGTTCTCCATAAAGAAGGAAATAAAATACCAAGAACAATTCCAACAGAAAGTCCCGCTCCCACAAAAAAGCTTGCTTCAAAAGTGTCCCACATTGGCAGCCCATCATTGCCTGTTGAGGTAATTTGTCGTGCCACTCATGATCTCCTTTGTTGAGCTTTAAAAAACGATAGCATATGTTTAAACCTTTGTCGTCTCATCATTAGCCTTAAAGATTAATATTATGTAGTTTATTTTTTGCAATGATCGAATCAAATCAGGTTGAGATAGCTTGATTTATCTCAAACCAAAGGAGAAATCGATGAATACTATAGGTTCAAATCAAGAGAACAATTCCATATATATCGTAATACCAGCCAGATACGCATCAAGCCGCTTGCCTGGAAAACCTCTGCTTAAAATTTCTTCTAAATGTATTATTTCACACGTTGCATCAAGAGCAAAAATACTTGCAGATAAACTAAAACAAAATTCTCATGTAAATAAAATACATCTTGTTGTTGCTACAGATCATCAGGGTATTTTTGATGAAGTAAGCACTCAAAATATTACTTGTATTATGACTTCTCCAAATTTAATAAATGGGACAGAACGCGTCTATGCCGCCATTGAAAATTTAAATCAAAAAAACAAGTTAAACGAAAACGATCTTATTATAAACATTCAAGGCGATGAACCTTTTTTTTCTATTGAAGATGTAGAAAACCTTGCTATTACAATGTTAAAAAATAATGAAGTTCCTTTAGGAACCCTTGCTTTTAAAAGAAATGAAGCCGAATTATTTTTTAGCAGTTCTGTAGTTAAAGTAACAAAAGATGCAAATCAACTTGCTCTTTATTTTTCAAGAGCTCCTATTCCATATCCAAAAGAACTCCTTGGTGCAACAGGTCTAGACTGGCTAGATAAAATAAATAATATAAAAGAAATCTCTTTTTTACATCATGTTGGAGTTTATGCATTTCGTTATCACTCGTTATGTAAATTTGCTAAAATAATAATGAGCAGTAATTTAGAGATATGTGAAAGTCTTGAACAATTAAGAGTGCTTGAAGCTGGTTGGAAAATATTAGTTACAGAAGCTACAAAAGAACCCTTTGGCATAGATACACCCGAAGATTTAAAAAAAGCCGAATTTCATTTTCAAAAAATCAAAGACACCTTATTATGAAAAAATTAGTAACATTAAAATATTTTCAATATATTATTTTCAGTTTTTTTTAGCATTAATTCCTTATAAATCGTATTCTGTTCCAACAAGCTTTTTAAAAACAAATACAGGAAATATGCGCGATACGGAATGGGAAAGATTAGAATCGTCTCATTTTTCTATTTATTACCCAAAAGAGGCTAAAAATATAGGTAAATATTCATTATATTCTGCTGAAATAAGTTATCCATATCTTTCCTTATTACTTGGTGTAAAATTAAAAAATAATTCTAATAAAATACTAGATAGTCAAAAAGATCGAACCTTAATTTCAAAATTTGAAAGAGTTCCTTATATATTAGGAAATATTTCCGATGGCGCTGGATTTGCAAATCCTGTTTCCTTAAATATTGAAGCACAAATGTTACATTCAAGAACAGCTTCGTTTTTTCAACATGAGCTTGTCCATAGATTAATGTACGAACATAATGATCCTCCCCTAAGAAAGTAGACACCCAGATCCGAAAAAAACTTATAGGAAAGAGGTGTTGAAATGGTGTTAACCAAAAGAAGGTATACAAGCGAATTCAAGCAAGGGG
>NZ_JBIPMD010000028.1:0-23706 GCF_044369315.1 Silvanigrella sp. | reverse complement strand
TCAAAAGCAACTTGCTCTGACAATTTTAAAAGTCTATTTTCCATCTCCATTTAAATCTCCTCCTCAAAAGGAGATTTAATTCTGGATTTATGCTTTGTAAAAATCACTTATTGGGAGGACACGCCGCAGTTAAAGAAAGAAATGCGAATAGATATGTTCCTTTTAATATGATTTATTCTATTAACAGAAACGGCGGATTAGAACTGCACTTATTTGAAGGAAGTTCTTCCAAATTTCTTTATACTCAAACAATAAATCAAATGTAGAATTTAACTATTCTTCATTTTTTCCTGTATTGATTTCCACTAAACATAGACTGTGCCATAGGATACTTTCTTTTTATTTCATGAAAAATTATCATAAAAATATGAAGCAAAACAAATACCATTGAAATGTAAAAAATAATTTCGTGAATATCTTTAAGAAAACTAGATAACGGAGTTTTTTCTTTTAAAAGTGGAACATAACTTATTAAAGGGCCCATTCCATAAATTTTAGCAGCTAAATATAGTCCCGAAAATATTTGATATACCATTAATAAATAAACAACGATATATAATGAACCTGCATATTTATCATGCCCCCAATTATCATGTTTATCGTACTTTTTTGTTTTTATTAATTTAACAAACGCTTTTAAATGTATCATATTTTTAAACTTAGCATGCTTGGGTCCAATAAATCCCCAAATAATTCTTAAAGTAATGCCAGCGGTTAATGCATATCCAATTAATATATGATAGCGATAAAGTATTTCTTTTCCATTTTCAAATTCTCTTATAAATTCCTTCAACCAGATTGTTAGCATCAAACTAAAAATACTTAAAGCATTCCACCAATGAAGAAATCTTAAAATAGGATCATAAACTTTTTTTACGACAAAATGTCTTTCTTCAATAATTTCCTTATAATTTGACGTCATGGATTTATCTCCTATTTTATTTTAAATGTAATATAATACATTTTAAGAAAAAAATCATATTCAAAAAACAAAATAGAACCAGAAAAAATTTTTTTAGGTAAAGCGACAAATTATTCTAACTAAATAATGTATTTTAAATTTAATAAAATATTAAATACCTAAATTATGCTTAATAGCATTTATTTTTGAAAGAATTTCTTCCCATTCTAAATCAAATTCACTTTCAAGAATAACCCCTCCACCGGCACATATTTTAATATTATCTTCATTCCATTGAATGCCTCGGATAGTACAAATGCAAATCGACTTTTTTTCATTCAATACAACTCCAAAAGGGGCTGCATAATATCCTCTATTGTTATGCTCTACTAAAGATTCACTTAACCAATTTGATTGAGAATTTTTTGGAAGCGATCCAATAGCCGGGGTAGGGTGAATGACATCTATAAATTGATGAAAATGAAATAAATTTTGATTTTCAATTTCTATATTAATATCTGTTTTTAAATGAATTAATTTGGGTAACTCTAACAAACTTGTTTCACCCATATTAATTTTACCAAATTTATTTAGTGAATGCTTAATTCCCTCAATAACATAATAATGCTCTTTTTGCATTTTAGGATCTAATAACAATTCATTTTTATTTGTAAAAGAATTATTAGGAATCGTTCCAGCTAAAGCAATAGTATGTATATTTGTATCATTTTGTGTGAAAAGAAGCTCGGGTGAAGAACCCATAAATCCCGTATTTTTATCCCAATAGCCGTAAATATAAGAATGTTTTTGATCTTTATTTTCTAATAACTTTTTTAATAAATATATTTTATTTAGTTTATTTATTTTCACATTTCCATTTATAAATGAATAAGGCACAGCTTTTTTTAATTTATTATTTTTTATTTCTTCTTTTAGTTCTAAAAATTTTGATAAATAATATTCTTTGTTAACATCTTCCCATTTGATATTTGGTTTTTCATCATTATCATATTGTAAAAAATCTAAAAACTCAGAATATGACATTTCAAAAAAAACTTCACCCTTACAATAAGGTTTTGGTTTAGACAAATAAAAATTATTTAAGTAAAAGTAAGGTGGAGACAATTTTTCTTCATATGAATAATTTTTAATAGAAGAAACCATGCACCATATTTTATTTTCGCTTGGTAATCCTATAAAATAAGCAGATTCCAAGAATTTGTCTAAAATATTTTTATTCATCTACGTAACCTTTTTATTTTAAAAGGGTCAAAATATTTTGAAAATCTTCAGGATAAGGAACATCAAAACTCATTTTTTCCCCACTTACGGGATGTTTGAACCCAAGGTGAGTTGCATGCAACATTTGTCTTAATACATTTTTACTTATCATAGCTGAAAGTTCTTTATTATTTTTAATCGATTGAGGGGTTTTTGTATATAGAGCATCTCCAATAATTCCATGATTCAAATAACTCATTTGAACTCGAATTTGATGAGTTCGTCCTGTATATAATTTACATGAAATAAGTGAACATAAATTATCACATAAATTTTTTATAGTTGAATAATTTAATAAAGCTTTTTTTCCAACACCTTCTTCTTGGACAGAATATTTCAGACGATTTTTAGGATCTCTTCCATGCCAAGTCTCAATTTTACCTTCTTTAGGATTTAATTCACCAAATACAATTGCATTGTATATTCGTATCTGCGAATGATCTGCAAATTGTTTTGATAAATTTGTTAATGCAATTTGAGATTTTGCGACCACCATTACACCACTTGTATCACGATCTAGTCTATGAACAATTCCTGCCCTAGAAGGGGTTCCAAGAGTTGGTAAAGTAACTCCGCAGTAGCCTAATATAGCATTTACAAGGGTTCCAGAGTTTACGCCAGCTCCAGGATGAACTACCATTCCTGCTGGTTTATTAATAACAATTAAATGCTCATCTTCATAAACGATATTTAAGGGTATATTTTCTGCATTTGGGTTAGGATTTATTTCAGAAAGAAAGCTTGTATCTATCTCAATTAATTGATTCGTTTTTAATTTATAAGATGGTTTTTGATACTTTTCATCAACCTTAATTTTTTTATTATCGATTAACTTTACAGCAAATGACCTGCTTGGAATAATATCAATAACTCGAGTGATGAATAAATCTAATCGCTCCGCTTCAAAATCTTCAGCTACTCGAACCTGAATTAAATCTTTCATTTAATTATGCCAACCTGCAATTTTTGCCTTAGATTGACAAAATTACCTTTTTTTAATCAACCCTTTTCTGGCTCTATAGATCTCCATTAATGCTTCAACAAGATCCTTTCTGTCAAGCCCTATATAATTCAGATAAGAATTAAAAAAACCTTTTGCATAGACCTCGGCAGGTAATTTGTCAAACGAATCACTTTCAATTGCTTCTAAATAAATTTTACTAACTTTGATTTTATTAGACATTTCATCAATACTCACAGACATTTTTTCTCTAAGTACTCTTAATAAACTGCCAGATATACATTCTGTAGAAGAAATTATATTCTCTAATACTTGAATCATTTCAGTCTTATTTGCTGATACAGCTCTAAGTCTTTTAGAAGTATTTTTCATATTCATAAGACTATCTATAGGCCTAGTAATATTTTCATTTTTAATTTTTTGGGCAGATGGTGAAATTTTATTTTCTTTATGCATATAAAGCAAATTATTATCTATATTTATCTGTTCTTTTCTAATAACCATATTTTTATTATTTATTTTTGGCATAAATGAAGCTGAAATAACTACTTCTTCAGGATCTTGAGATGCATCTTCATCAATATAACCAATTAATTCTTGAAAAGCTTTTTCTATTTCTTCATAAGATAAATTAAATTTTAACTCACCTTGATTCATTTGTTCATCAAGATTTTTTCTCATAGCTCTATAAGCATTTTCTACTTTAACTAAAGACATTTCTCCATCACGAAGACCTAAAATTTCAAACGGGTTCTTTTTTTTGTTAGAAATATTCATAAATTTAACCAGCTTTTTCTATTTTATTCTTTTTGCCTTCTTGAATAAACATCTTAATAATTCTATCTGTAATTTGATTTATATTTACAGCTATTGCAGATAGTGGATAATCTAAAATAAGCGGACGTCTAATTCTTACAGACTTCCATACTGCATCATCGTACCTTGTTGATCCAAGAAACTGAGATGAAAAGCCAAAGTAACGATTACAAATGACAGACATAGACTCACCCAGATCCCTATCTTCCTTTGTTCTAACTTGGTTCATTATAATACCAATATTAGTAGCTTCTATCATATCTTTTATTTGTTTTCCAACTTCTTTGTTTTTCTGTGAAAAGGATACAAGTTGTGAAAAAGGGGTTTCAGAACTTTTTGGGCTGGATATTTTTTTTAATAAATCATTTTCTAAACTTTCTTCAATCTCAAACGCCTTACAGATACTCTGAATTTTTCTATACAAAACACTTTTCATAAATACATAAGCATTTTCAATGCTTGTTGGTTCAGGTGCTACAACTAAAACACCTCCATGAGAAAAAATGAAAAAATCGAGAGTATGAATATGTGTTCCTGCGCCCAAATCTAAAAAAACATAATCAGCATCTAATTCTTGTAACTTTGATATTAATTTAATTTTTTGTGAACTCTGCGGCTTAATTTGTTGCCAAAATTCTTGACCACCACCATAAAGAGTTAAATTAGGGTAACAACAAGAAATACCTGTTTCTTCAAGAGTATTCACATTTCCATGAATGAAATCAGAAATACCAGATCTTGGCGTTGGAACACCTAAGCAAGTGTGTAAATTAGCGGCTCCCAAGTCTAAATCGACAACGGAAACTTTGTAACCAAGCGAAGCAAGTCGGACACAAATATTTGCCGATAAAAAACTTTTTCCAATACCGCCCTTACCACCACCAATGGATATTATTTGAGGAGTTTTAACAGACTTTTCTATAATTTTAGAATCTTTACTAACTTGATTTTTTGATTTTATCCCTAATTCATCTTTTTCTGTAAATTGAGAATAAATTTTATTGGTATCTTGTTGATTGTTAATATAGGAAGAATTTAAGGAATCCTCAACCTGATCTCTTTCAGGAGGCTTTTGATTATTATAATATGCTTTTAAAATTCGCTCCGTGAAATCGGAGGAATCTTTTGAATTTGATTTAAAAATCCCTCTCGTAACCGTTTTTAACATGCCCCGCCACCTTGCATATAGAACTGGAATTTTCTATATTATCGGCTATTTATTAAATTAGTATAAGATAATTTTTGCAGGGTTTAATTTGCATTGTCAAAATATGTTTTCGATTAAATAAACAAATTTTAACAAAATTAAGGATAAAACAAGAATCTACTTTTTCTCGTGCTCGTTGTTTTGTTCTGTAGAGTGCTCAAGTTTAGGGCCTCCAGGAGCAAAATTGCCTTTTTGATCTACTCCTCTTAGTATTTTAATTCCCTCATTTTTGTGAAAGAAATCTCTACCACTAAGCTCGGCAAGAGTAATTGTAAAAAATAAAAGCATAAATAATACGGCAGAACCAAAAACAAATGAATAAAATTTATCTTCGTGGATCAATTCCATAAAAAAGACAGCAACTAAAATAGTTTGTATAAGCGCTACGGTCATTAATAAAATTGTTTTCCACAGACTTGGTATTGGCAAATGAGCAATACCTACATTCACAAAAATCATTAAAAGGAGAACCGTAAAAATAGCTAAATATAGTTTTACAGGCAGTAAGCCATGCTCTTTCTTTTCATGATCAGATGAGTTCTCTGAATTACTTTTTGAAAACGATTTTTTTAAATTATCAAACATGATGAACTCCTAATCTGTTACTTTGCTAGATAAAGAAGCGGATACAAGAAGATCCAGACAATATCCACAAGGTGCCAGAACAAGCTTGTATTCTCTAAAGAAACATAGTTTTCAGAGTTAAACTCACCTCTTGAAGCACGCACAAGCATCCAAGTCATAAGTCCAAGACCAACAACAATATGCAAGCCATGCATTCCTGTCATGACATAATAAAGGCCAAAGAAAATGTGGGCTAAAGGATCTTGGACTTCAGCATGATGAACAGGGTTAAAGTATTTTCCAGGAAAATACCCTTCATGCATATGCATTCCCCATTCCGTTGCCTTGATCACTAAAAACGCAAACCCGCAAATCATAGTTGCAATTAAGAATTTAATAGTACCACTTCTATTATTAGAACGTGCAGATCGGACACTTAAACTCATTGTTAAAGAGCTGACTAAAAGGATAATACTATTAATTCCTCCTAGTCTCCAATCCATGGAGCTTTGTGCTTGAGAAACCATTTCTGGATACATGTAACGAACAAATCCAAAGGCACAAAATAATCCAGAAAAAAACAACAACTCTTGGGCCATAAAGACCCACATACCGAGCTTACCAGCAGATGTCTGTTGGTCCATCGTTTTAAAATGATGGGCTTGGTACTTTGGATGAGAACCGTGGCCATGGTCAGTCATAACTTAATGTCCCCCTGCCTTAACTGGTTTTACAAGCTCATCAAATTCATATGGTCCATGAGTTGATATGGGTTGTTTTTCAAAATTATGTTCAATTGGCACTACAGCTGTTTCAGTCCATTCCATAGATTTGCCTCTCCATGGATTTGGGTTTGTTTCATTTTCTCCGTAAAATATGGAATGAAGCCAATTAAATAATACGATAAAAAGACCAATAGCGAGAACAAAAGAACCAATTGTAGATAATAAATGAAATGTATAATATTCAGGTAAATAATCGTAATAACGACGTGGCATACCACGAGTACCCATTATAAACTGAGGAAAAAAAGTTAAATTAAAACCAATAAAAACCACTATTGAGCTGATTATAGCCCAAAGTTGATTAAATTTCTTTCCAGTAATCTTAGGCCACCAATGATAAATTGCACCAATCCATGCAATAATAGTTCCGCCCATCATCACGTAGTGAAAATGCGCAACAACAAAATATGTGTTATGCAAATGCACATCTGTAGAAAGAGCTCCTAAAAATATACCTGTTAAACCACCAATTAAAAATAGAAATAAGAAAACAAAAGCGTAACACATTGGTGCTGTAAAAGAGATTGAACCTTTGTATAAAGTAGCAACCCAACTAAAAACTTTAATAGCTGTTGGTACTGCAACCGCATAAGTTAACAAGGAGAAAAATACGGATGCAAGTGCGGATTGGCCACTTGTAAACATATGATGTCCCCAAACAAAGAAGCCAATAACGGCAATACCAATACTCGAAATCGCAACTGCTTTGTATCCAAATATACTTTTACGGGAGTGGATCGTAATTAATTCACTCATAATACCGAAAGCCGGAAGAATCATAATATAAACTGCAGGGTGCGAATAAAACCAGAAAAAGTTTTGAAATAAAATAGGATCTCCACCTAAATTTGAATCAAAAATTCCAATTCCTAATAAGCGTTCAATTGCAACTAAAATTAAAGTAACACCTACAACTGGAGTTGCTAAAACTTGAATAACACTTGTCGCATATATAGCCCATACAAATAAAGGCATTCTTACCCAAGTCATACCTGGAGCACGCATTTTATGAACGGTAACAATAAAGTTTACACCTGTTAAAATAGAAGCAAAACCAAGAATAAAAGCACCAAAAACAGCTGCAATCACAGAAGTGGAAGTTTGAGTACTATATGGTGTATAAAATGTCCAACCAGTATCAAGACCACCAAAAGCAATGGTATAAACAAGAAATAAAGCTCCAACAATGTATAAGTGAAAGCTAATTAAATTTAATTTTGGAAAGGCAACATCTTTAGCACCAATCATTAGTGGCAATAAAAAGTTACCTAATGTAGCTGGCACAGAAGGAATAATAACCAAAAATACCATAATCGCGCCATGAAAAGTAAAGGCTTCATTATAATGATCGGCACTTATCATATATGAATTTGCAGTCGCATTCGGTATACGGATTTGCATTAATTCTGTTCTTAATAATAAAGCAAATAAGCCTGCAACTAAGAAAAATATTGCAATAGAAACAAAATACATTACTCCAATGCGTTTATGATCCACGGTAAATAACCAGGACATAAATCCTTTTTTTGCATTCAAATAATTTGATCCGGTATCATGATGTGAAGACAGCATATCCGAAAATAGCACTGGCTTAACAAACTCTCGTTTTTCCATAAGAAAAGCTCCTAAATATCCAAATAATCTTTCATTCTTTATTCTTTTAGTGATTTAATATATTCAGCTATAGAATTAAGTTCTTTATCATTTAATTGTCCTTGATAGGAAGGCATCACTGAAGGATATCCTACTACAACTCGATAATTTGGATTGAGAATAGATTCACGAATATAATTATCGTCAAAAGTAACAGTTTCTTTTTTACCATTAGATAAAATAATTTCTTGTTTTGTTCCATAGGAACCAAATAGAGGTGGTCCAACTGATCTTGTTTTTGCTTTAGATACGTCGTGACAAGAAGCGCAAGCTCCTTTTCCTTCAAATATTTTCTTTCCAAGTTGTGCAGGAGTTAAGCCAGCTCCTTGAGCAGCATTCATTTGTTTTTCATACTCTGCTTGAGATACAACTCTAACGTAACGAACCATTTGAGAGTGTTTTGTACCGCAATATTGAGTACACAATATTGGATAACTGCCTTCTTGTTCCGCTTTAAACCATAAAACAGTATATTGGTTTGGAAGCACATCTCGGTTAATACGAAATTGTGGTACGTAAAAACCATGAATCACGTCAGCAGAAGACATTGTTAAACGTACAGCTGTATTTACTGGCACAATAAGATCTGAGGTTTCTGCCCCTGTTCTTACATCCATAAAAGACCAGTCCCATTTACGACCCGTAACACGAACATCCATAGAGTCTTGAGGAGGAACATTTAGTTTTACCCAATCCCTAAATCCCCAAATAAAAATAACAATAAATAAAATAGCAGGAATAATACTCCAAATTATTTCTAATTTGGTATTCCCATGAATATCTATTGTTTTTTCTCCTTCTTTTTTCTTACGGTATTTCCATGCGAAATAAACCATAAAACCAACAACAATTATGAAGAAGAAGATTGAAAGTCCATATATAAAATAAAATAATTCATCCTGGCCACCAGTCATTGGTGACACATTTTCTGGCAACCAGAATGATCCTTGCCAAGTGTTATCTGGCACTGGTGTTGCTGACACGTTATGTACTCCCTAATAAGCCTTCTTGTTGCGCTGCTCGCGCCAAAAAAAGTATCCTAAAAACATAATTAAGAAAAAGACTGTAATTAAAGCTGCAATTCTTAGCATCCCCATAGCAAATGCATCATATTTTCCTGTTGTAGGATTATAATGAAAACAAGTTAACAAAATTTGATCGGTTGGAGATCCTATTTTATTTTTCGATGCATCCATTAATGAAAACTTAACATCTCTCGATTTATAAGTAATTCCATATAGGTAACTAGATATTTTTCCTTGCGGAGTAATAAAAAATATTGCTGCAGCATGAGCAAATTCATTACTGACAGGATCATATTTATAATAAAATCCAATTTGATCTGTTAAGCTTTTGATATTATCATTAGTTCCAACATAAAATTTCCAATCACCACTTTCTTGATCTGTTAACTTAAGATATTCTTTTTGTTTACTTATAGCTTCTTTTGGAGTGTCTGTAGGGTCAAAGCTTACAGTAGCAACTCGATAATCCTTACCAATTTTCCATCCCATTTCTTTTAATGTTTTGGCAAAATTAATAAGTTGAATAGAACATAGAGTTGAACATCTATAATAATTTAAGGTAAGAATGAGTGGTTTGCCATCAGCAACCATGTCAGAAATTTTTGTTAATTTACCATTTTCATCAGTAAAAGAAAGATTAAGATCAACTGTTTTTCCTAAATTCTCTTTTATCGTAACGCCCTGCATTACTTTTGGAACTTCATTCAATGGCAAAGAAGTACTCAGTTCTCTTTTTTGAGAAGGCATTCGCATAGATTCATCAAAAGCATATGATAATTTACTTGTTAAAGTAAAAATGCTTATTATTATGATTGAATAAACACGAAAATTCAAAATTTATACTCCCATTAATTACTGCTTTGTTCTTTAATAACCATATCCATAGCATTCGTTATAGGTATTTGATAAAGACCATTTTCAAGTTTTTTATAAGATGAAAGCGTTTCATCCTGACTTTTTTCATAGTTTAATCTGGTTTCATTTGCCATACCTGTATCCATTTTATTCAATTGAGAATCTGTTGTTTTCCATAAAAATGTATACGATAAAATAGCCACAAATATTAAAAAAACAAAAGATAACACAACAATTACAGCAGTTATTAAAACTGGCGGACGGTCTGGCTCGTCTTCTTCAACTCCCGAAGAGTGATCAGAAGATAAGTTTAAATGAATACCTTTAATAAAATTTAGCATCTCAAACCACCTTACACATTTTCATATGTCATAGACTCAGGCAAGCGCGGATCCTTAATTGGAACAAGAGCTTTTCTTTTAGCTACAGCTGCAAATAAAGCAACAAATAATCCACCAATTCCAAGAAAGCAGAATACATCTATTAATCCAAATTGGGGGCCTTCATGATATCTTGAAGGAATAACCAACCAATAAAGATCAAGAAAGTGCATAATCAACATCCAAATAGAAAGAGCAACCAACATTGCTCTGGAACGTTTTGCTTTTCGTGCCATTAAAAAGAAAAAGGGTACGAAAAAATGGCCAATGCAAAGAATCATTAAAACATAAAACCATCCATGATGACCACGAACTTCATACCAAACAGTTTCTTCAGGAATATTTCCATACCAAATAAGTAAATATTGAACAAAAGCGGCATATGCCCAAAAACAGGTATGACCAAAAACCAATTTACCAAGATCATGATAATGTTCTACAGTAACAACTTCACTTAATGACTTTATATTTTGTAACAAACGAGTTGCAATTGTTAAAACAGCAAAGAAAACCATGTAACAACTTGCAAAGAAATATAATCCAAAAATTGTTGAATACCAGTGTGGCTCTAAAGACATTATCCAATCAAAAGCAGCAAATGTAACACAAAATCCTAAAATGATTAAAAAAGGATAACTTGCGTTTTGAAGTTTGTAAGTGATGGCATGATTTCCAGTTTCATCCTGTTTTGCAGAATGTTTAGCAAAAAACATGGCAGCCCATGTAAATATGGCTAAATAAAATACAGCGCGTATATAGAAAAATGGAACATTTAAATACCATTGTTTAGATTGAATTACTTTATCAACCATAGCTTCTGGACTTAACCAGTGGTGATATAATGTAGAAGTACCAAATGCCATAACAATAAGTAATGCGAAAAATAATGGCATTGTCATAGCAATATTTTCAGCTAACCTGCGAACAACAACACTCCATCCTGCTTTCGTAGCAAACTGTATCAACACAAAAAATACAGCACCGATGGCAATACTTAAAAAGAAAAGCCACCAAACATGAAAAGAAAAGAAAAAATATTCTGAATTTGATTTACCAAGCATACAGGCAACTAATAATGAAATTAATCCGATGGCTGTTCCTGCAAGTGGCAATTTTGCAAAGAGATGATCTTGAGGTACCGAAGCATTCTCTTTTGTAAGTGTTACTTTATGATGATTGCCGCTCATTTTTTGTTACTCCAACCATTTTTAACTTGAACTTCATCAGGTATATTTTCTAATTTAGCGGTTCGAGAAAGCTGTAAAGCTCGAACGTAGGATACCACAGCCCATCTATCTTCAACTGTCATTTGAGCTGCAAATCCTGGCATATTCCAATTATTTACACCATTGCGAACAGCATCATAAATTTTACCAACTGGAAGATTTAATCTGTCTTGATCATGAATATTAGATGGACGAATTGCACCACCTGATCTTTGCGTAACAAGACCATTAGAATCGCCCGATTTTCCATGACAAAGTGAACAATAAATATTGTAAAGATCTTGCCCATGTTTCAGGGTTTTTTGATCTAATTTAATTGGTATTTTCTTAACCCATATTGGATTTTGATCTGTAGATGTTGCTTCTTGGCCTAAATAAAGTTGCTTATTTGTTTTTTCTTCACCTTGCGCAACTGTGCCAGGCACAGGAGGTCTATTTGCCATTTGATCTTTATAAAATTCATTTTTTGATTGAGGCCCATAAGATGTTTGCTCAACCATATTTTGTATTGGTAAAATAGGTGGTTCCGTGCTTTTTTGTCCTCTACATCCTACTAAGATAAAAGGAACTAGAGCAGAACCAACTAAAGGTAACAATATTTTTTTGCATTTCATAATCTTTACCATAATGTTACTGCTCCACAAGTTCCACATTAGATGCACCTAATTCTTTTAAGAACTCCATAGTTTTTACTGGATGGAATTTTGGATCAGTTGCTTCAATCGAGATAAAAAATTTATCATCTGTAGCTCTTTTAAATGCTTCGGATCGAAATAAAGAATGATACCACCTTGGTAATTTATTTAGAGCAAGCATTCCAAAAAGACACGCAATCGCTGCCGATAAAACAGCGCATTCAAATCCAGGTAAAAAATAACCTGTTAATCCCAAAAAAGGTTTTCCTGCGATAACAAGTTTATAATCTACACCATTCATCCATACCCATGTAGCGAATCCACCAATTCCACAAATGGCTGAAGTAGCTCCAACAATCCATGATAACTTACTTTGAGGTAGACCCATTGCTTTATCGAGTCCATGAACTGGAAAAGGGGAATGAGCATCCCACTTTGAAAACCCTCTATCACGAACTTTTTCACAAGCATGATAAATTTCGGGAGCGGTTTCAAACTGAGCTAATATTCCATAAAGCATTTTTTTATCATTCGTAGTCATAAATCCTCCACCATCACAATTCCTGCGTTACTTTATCCAAGTTCAGGATTCACATTGCGAAGTTTTGCAAGGTAAGTCGTTCTTGGTTTTGTATTTAATTCTCCAAGCAATGCATAATTACGACTAAGTGCTTTTAGTTTTGAAACCATAGTATTGGGATCCGCAACATCACCAAAAACAATTGCATTTGTTGGACAAACATTTTGACAAGCAGTTGTGATAGCTCCATCTGGAATAATTCCATCTGAAGATTTTTTAAATTTAGAACGTGCGCTATTTATTTTTTGAACACAATAAGTGCATTTTTCCATAACACCACGGAAACGAACTGTTACGTTTGGATTTTTTTGCATTGCATACAAAGGATTTCTTTCATCATCTACTTTGCTGTAGTTAAAGAAATTATATCTACGCACCTTGTATGGACAGTTATTTGCACAATAACGTGTTCCTACACAGCGGTTATATGCCATATCATTTAATCCATCAGGACTATGTACAGTAGCAGCAACAGGACAAACAGCCTCGCAAGGTGCATTTTCACATTGCTGACAATTTATAGGTTGAAATACCGTTTGCATTTCTGGATTATCAACTTCTCCAGTAAAGTAACGGTCGATACGTATCCAAGACATTTCACGATTTTTAAATACTTCTTCTTTACCAACAACGGAAATATTATTTTCTGATTGACAAGCAATGGAACAAGCATTGCAACCAATACAAGTATTTAGATCAATCGTCATTCCCCATTGCTGGCGAGCCCATTTTCTTTGCGCTGGATCTTCTGGGAATTTAAATAAATTACTCTTTTGTTCTTCAACAGGTAGTAATTCATATTCATGAATAAAATCGGGTTTTGATTTAAATTTATCTAATGTTGCTTCACGAACTGTTGGAGGTCTATCTTCTTTTACTCCAGGAGTTCCACTCATAGTTCCATGTTCTTGAGTTGAAACTAATGAATATTTTTTACCTGTTTTTTGAATTTTTACATCGGATCCAAACCAAGAATCAGATGTTCTAATTAAATTCGCATTAAAGCCGCAACCCTTAGCAACACGTCCGTAATTTCGGCCATATCCTAAATGCAAAATACATGAAAAATCAGCGACTCCAGGAACTTCCCAAACAGCAACTTCTATCGTTCTATTTTTATATGTTACTTTAACAAGATCTACTTCCGATTTTCCTGGCTTTGGACGAGCCAATAAATCTAAAGCTTTTGCTGTTTTTGGACTTACAAATAAGGCATTATCCCAAACTAATTTACTAACTGGATCGGGAGTTTCTTGCATCCAAGCATTATTTGAATAAAGGCCATCATAAACCGTTTTATCGAGAGCAAAATCAATTTCAAGAGAATTTGCAGATGGTTCTGCTAATTTTACCGATTTATTAAATGATGTAGCAAAGCTAGAGTATGAATAAGAAGTATTTGAAATCACTTCTTTACGATAATCCGTTATAATTCCATTGCTTAAATATTGACGCCATAAACTTTCAAAGTTTACAGGATTTCCAAGTTTATTTTGCCAGTATTTTCTAATTAAAGAATAACCAGATTCCGCATTATCTAAATGAGAAAGAGAATAAACAAAGGAATATTCATCAGAACATTCTTCATATAATGGCGCAATTAATGGCTGTGTAATTCCTACAGTTCCATCTGAAGAGCGCGTATCACCCCATGTTTCAAGAAAATGGGTTTTTGGAAAATAATATTTACAGACTTCAGAAGTTTCATTTAAAGAAAAACCTAAATAGAAACTATTTGAAACTTTTTTAAATAACTCTGATAATTTTAAATCTGCTGGAGAAGTATAAACAGGATTTCCACCAACTACGATTAATGTTTGAATATATCCTTTTTGCAAAGCAAAAGTTAAATTTGTTTCATTATCTAAGTTTTTTGGTCTTGTTGTATCAGGAATTAAAGTAATTGTTTTACCAATAGAACCTAAAGAAACATTAATTGAAAAGGCAAGCATATGAACCCAAACAGGTTGTCTGTCACCAACTACAATTAAACTATTTCCTTTATTTTTATATAGATCTTTAGCACAAGCTTTAATCCATTTTGTCAAAGATTCAGAAAATACTCTGTTACCTTTAAGCGCATCATTTATTTCAGATGGAAAAGTAGCACCAAATGTTGTTAATTCTGAAGCTATTCCTAAAAGGAATTCTCCCATTCTTCCACTTCTTAAAACATAATGGTGATCTGAGATTGTTCCTGTAGTACTAAAATTTGATTCAATACTATACAACCTATTCATTGAAGAATTTGAATCAATTACTTTTCTTTTTTCTGCAAATTGTCTTGCATTTTTTACGCTATCACCTTCAATACCCATAAAATCAGAATCTACTGCAAGAACAACATTTGCATTTATAAAGTCATAAACACAATCAACAGGTGTATTTGCAATGTTACTTAGTGCTGTTTTACGATTATTAGAATAGCTAGAGTCTTGATTAACAATAATTGCTTTTGGATAATTTGTTTTAAATTCGTCTATTAAACTTGCAAATGCCATAGAAGAATTTGATGCATAAACAAATGCAAGATCACTTCCATCCGTCTTTTTTGAATTCATCATAGAATTGCGAAGTGCAGTATAAGCTTCTTTTTTAGCCATAACTTTTCCAGACGCTTGGCATTGTTGGCCTCTGTCTGGATCGTACATATTTAAAATTTCAGCTTGAGCATACCCATTTGATGATCCCATTTTACTATTTAAAATAGGATTATTCATTGGGTGTCTTGAATTCCCATCAATTTTAGTAGGACGGCCATCCGTACTTGTTACTAAAAGACCTAATACACTTCCACCAATTTGAGCAGATGTTGCATAGTATTTTGGAATTCCTGGAATAGTATCTTCAGGGCGATTATTTTCTGGATAAATATGCCCCTTTGGTCGTCTTATACAACCCGTTGTAACAACCCCGGCAAGCGCCATTGAAGCGCCAATAATTCCTAAAAATTTTCTTCTGTGAACACCGGGGCGCATTTCTAATTCACTCGCACCGTGCGGAAACTCACGTTGCAGTTTATTTAGAAATCCAGGCGAATTTTCTAAATCTTCAATACTGCGCCAATGGGTTTGTTTGTTTTGTTCATCATTGGAATTGAACTTTGTCATGGTGCAAACTTTCCAATCAAAATTTGTTACTTTACGAGTTCTTGTATAAAACTCGTATTAAAATTCACTAATAGTGACAAGCTCCACACGCTTGTGGTGGTTGTATTAATTTATCTTTGTAATCAGGATCATTCGTTGGAATATATCCCGACGCATGAGGATCATAAATCATATTTGTAATTTGATTTTGGGGTCTAATATTTGGCATAGGATCTCTATGACATTCTAAACACCATCCCATACTTAGCGGACTTACCAATCGAATTGTTTCCATTTTACTAACATCGCCGTGACAAGACACACAACCAACACCCGCAGTTAAATGCGCGCTGTGATTAAAATGCGAATATCTTGGTAAAGAATAAACATGTACCCAAGGAATTGGAGTTTTATTTTTATAACTTTTATGTAAAAGTTCGAGTCGAGGACTGTCTTTTTTAACTTTATTATGGCACCCCATACATGTTTCTGTAGGTGGCAATGGAGCAATTTCTGTTTTGTCAATTCCACTATGACAGTAACGACAGTCCATCCCCATTTGCCCTGCATGAAGCTGGTGGCTGAAAGCTATCGGTTGTTCGGGTTCATAACCTACAGCCAAAAATTTTGGCGAAAAATAGTACCAAATTCCTGTAACAATAGCTATTACGAGTAAAGGAATACCTATACCTAGATATAAAGGAATTCGGTTCGTCCATTTTGGAAATATCGGTTCCACGGCACCACCTAAATTAAAGCAAAAGCTAAAAAATAATTAAAAAATCAAAAACTTTTTTCAGTAACGTAACAAACAAAACATACCCAAAGAATTCAGTCTTAGTTGAACTCAGTGCAATGTTATGTTGCGGGAGTGTTCTAACGGATCAAAACAATACGAGCAAGAGCCTAATCCTAGATCATCGAAAACATTTTTCAAACTCATAATCTCTCAGTAAATAAAAATTTTCTCGTTCACTTGCTTGCTTGTCAAGCTTATATACAAAAGAGTGGCGAAATTCAATTGAGAATAATTCTCAATTAATGTTTTAAAATTTTATTCTTACTTCAGCATGAGCATCCAAAAAAATCGATCCGCTACTAATCCAAGAACTAACACTGGTAAGTAAACAAGGGAAGCAAGAAAAAATTTCCTAGGCCAATTTGGCAAGACATTATTTTTAAGACCAATAATACTTAATCTTAAAAACCATATTCCTAAAATAGAAGCAAAAATAAAATATACTTTGCCACCTACACTTAAGGGAACAAGAGTAAAAGTGAATCCAATTAAAACAAGAGTCCACAATAAGGCTTGAATTTTTGCAATATAATCGCCACGTATGACAGACACAACTTTAATTCCAGCTTTAGCGTAATCTTCTTTATGATAAATTGCTATTGCGATAAAATGTGGCATCTGCCATGCAAATAAAACGCCAAATAAAGCTAAACTGGCTATGTCAATTTTATTGCTAACTGCAGTCCAACCCAATAAAGGAGGCATTGCTCCAGGAAAAGCACCAATAACTAAAGCTAAAGGAGTTTTATATTTTAAAGGAGTATATATTAAACTATAAGCTAAAATAGCTATAAGCGCTAAAATAGCGGTTAATAAATTAACATATACAAATAAAATTAAAATACTTAATATTCCTAAGAATGTCGCAAAAATAAATGCGTGTGAAGCTTTTATTCTTCCAGTTGCAATAGGCCTAAATTTTGTGCGCCTCATGAGCTTATCTGTATCTTTTTCATAAATCATATTAAATGTATTTGCAGAAGCAACAGATAAAGCAGTACCTAGTAAAGTCATTATAAAACTAAATATACTAATGCTGCCAGGAGCAAGAACGACTCCACCTGCTGTCATTAAAATACAAAAAAAAGCAATTCTTGGCTTTGATAGTTCTATATAATCACGAAATGTAGAATTTTTAATAGACATTGTTTATTTAATTTCCAAAACTCTATTGTGTTTTTTGCATTGTTACTTTAGCCGCGTCCTTGCAATATTCTGCAATTACTTGCCAAACATCACCACAAGCTTTTTTATTCCTTTTCATTTTACTTCCATGCATATACTGTTTGCATTGTTTTGCTCCAAAGTTATAGCCATAGATTTCATTTCCATATTGAGGACATTGTGATGATTTATCTGAATTTGCTAAACATACCTTAATCATCCTGGGAACGGTAGAGTCACAAAGCTGTGTCATTGCGTCACACTTTGAAAACCATTCCATTGTTTTGCCTGCACAATCTGTTATTGTAAAAGTTTTGGACTCTTCCTGTATTCGCGCAAGAGAAGCTGTTATCTCCTTGGCAGAATTTTCATAATTTCTAAATACAACCCAACCAATAATAATAGAAAGAGCAAATAGAGCGATAACAAAAGGCACACCCAGGTCACCTTTACGTCTAAATGCACTTGTATCTTCATTTTGCATTATATCACTTCCTAATTTAAGTTTATGGGAGCTTTAAAAAAAGAAAACACTTAATTTTGTAGCTCTATGCCACTCACGAATGGCTTAGCCTATCCTCTAGACAATTTCCAGAAGTAGGCAAATCCTTTTTTGCAATAAAATAAATTTTATAAAATTAAATTAAACTTAAAATTTCTTTAGGTGTGTTGACAGTAAAATCAGGAAGGTCAGATCCAGGAGTAGAATTATACCCCCATGAACACCAAATTGTAGAAGCTCCAAAAGATTTTCCTGCTTTTATATCTCCAGAACTATCTCCAACCATATAAGCTTTATCTGATAAAGAACAAAAGTTATGTCGTTGTGAAACAATTTTTAAGGGGAGGGAACTGGGTTTCATTTCTGCACAACTATCACCACCCATTACATCTGTAATATATTCTAAAAGTCCTAATTTTTTTAATAATTCTTTAGAATGAAGTTCTGGTTTATTCGTAATAACAAATACCTTATCTTTTTGAGATAATACTTTTAGAACTTCTTTAATATCAGAGTAACATTTTGTTTTTATACAGATATTTTCTAGATAATGTGTCTCATACTTTTGTTTTACTTGTTCATATAACGTATTAAAATTATCTTTATTTTGTAAATAATCTTCAAAACAATTCATGTAAAGTTCATGCATTCCTTTATTTACATGTGTTTTTAAAATTTCAATCTCTTTTAAGGCAAGACCCAAATTTTCCCGAACGGCATTCACTGAATTTGCCATGTCTTCTCTAGAGTCTTCTAAAGTACCATCTAAATCAAAGAAAAAAAATCTCATTTAAATTTACGCCTTATTTTTTTGTAAGTCTTCAACACTTCCTTTTCCATCACCAAGTTCTGTTACTTTGCGTTCTCCAGAACGACTTCCCTTAAATGCGGTAAAAGGTTTTGAATTATGAATAATAACTTCATGTGGAATTCCTGCAGGTATCACTAAAATATCACCAGATTCCATTGTTATAGGAAATTCGTCAAAATGAAAAGTAATACAACCAGAAACAGCTGCTCTTATTTCTTCATAATCATGTCCATGTTTACTTCGCTCAAACCATGGAGGACAAGTTTGTAAATCATAAGCTTTAAATCCTAATTTTTCTAATTCTTCTTTCATTAGATTTTCAGTTGGATCTATTTTATGAGGCCATTTATAAATAGTTATTCCATTTGGAAATATACATTTTTTCATACTTTATTTCTCCATAAATTTATTTAAATTAAATAGTAACCTTAACTTTGGGAGGATTGTCTCTGAATTTTCGAACAAAACAAAATGTTTCAAAACTTGTGAAAGTATTTGTAATTTTTTGCAACTCAGGGTCATCCCATCTAAAAAAACTACTTGTTTTTTGCTCTTCTTCAAAATGAAAAGGAACTGTAAATTTATTTTCTTTTCTAATTGAAATAATTTCTTTAATTTTTGCTTCAATATTTGTATTATTTGGTTCAAGTTGTTGCAGTATTAAATAGTTTTCTAAAGTATATTCATGAGCTGACCAAATTAACGTATTTTTAGGTATATTTTCACGTAAAAAACTTAATGAAATATACATTTGTTCTAATGATCCTTCAAATAATTTACCACAGCCACCTGCAAAAATAGTATCACCAATAAATAAATGATTTTCCGAATTGCTAATTGGAAAAAAATAACAAATATGTCCTAAGGTATGGCCTGGCACATAATAAATATGAGCATCATGCCCTGCAAAAGTAACAATATCATTATGATTTAAAAAATGTGCCTGAAATGGGATTCTTCCAGAATCTTTTGTTCCAGCATAAACTTCCGCTTTTGGATATTTTGCAATTAACTCTTTATTTCCACCAACATGATCATAATGATGATGGGTATTAAATATTTTTGTAAGGGTTAAATTATTTTGATCTAAAAATTGAATTACAGGATTCGCTAAAGCAGGGTCTACAACAGCTGCTTCTCTATTTTGTTCATCAATTAATATAAAGATATAATTGTCTTCTAAAACAGGAAGCATCTGTACTTTCATAAACTAAACTCTATTTGTATTAAATTTATTAATTAAATCTGATAAACTAGCTGGTTTTTCGGACTCTTTATTTTCATTTTTTGTGTTCTTAGTATTAAACTTTTTAGTATTATAAGAAGAATTTTGATTGTAATTACGATTTTCTTGATGACCTCTGTTATCTTGAGACTGCCCTTTATTATAGTGCTGCTTTTGATTTTGCCCACTACTTGCTCCAGAACGATTTTGATTAGTTGTTGCTGTATTTGTAGTTGCCGAATTTTCTTCACAAGCACGTTTAGAAAGAGAAATTCTTTTTCTTTCCTTATCTAAACCAATTACTTTAACTTTAACTTGTTGCCCAACACTAATTGCTTGAGATAAGTCTTTTATAAATTGATTTGATAATTCAGATATGTGAATTAATCCATCTTGATGTACGCCAATATCTACAAAAGCTCCAAAATTTGTTACGTTAGTAACTGTTCCTGTAACAACTTGGCCTTCTTTTAAATGCCCAAAATCTCTAACTTCACGATTATAAGTTTGTTTAGAACCATCTTCACGAGGGTCACGACCCGGTTTTAATAACTCTTTAATAATGTCTTGTAATGTTGGCAATCCAACTTCTTCTGTAACATAACTTTCAAGTTTTATTTTATTTATATTTTCTCTGTTTCCTACTATTTGATTAATAGGTAGAGATAAATCAGAAGCCATTTTTTCTAATATAGGATAAGATTCTGGGTGAACTCCTGTATTATCTAAGGGATTTGAACTCTCAGGAATTCTTAAAAATCCTGCAGATTGCTCAAATATTTTTGCGCCATATCCCATTACTTCAAATAAATTTTTTCTATCTTTAAATTCGCCATTTGCTTCTCTATGTCTAACAATACCTTTTGCTAAACTATTTCCAATTCCAGCAACATAAGAAAGTAAGCTAGGACTTGCCGTGTTTAAGTTAACACCTACATAGTTCACACAACTTTCAACAACTTCACCTAATTGTTTCTTTAATCTGCTTTGATTTACATCATGTTGATATTGACCAACACCAATGCTTTTTGGATCTATTTTTACAAGTTCAGCTAAAGGATCTTGCAGTCTTCTCGCAATACTTACAGCACCACGATAGGAAATATCGAGATCTGGAAATTCTTCTCTAGCAATATCACTTGCAGAATAAACACTTGCTCCTGCTTCATTTACTATAACAACTCTAGGCTTTTTAACATTTGTTAATGTCTCTAAAGTTTTTTCAATAAATGCTTCCATTTCGCGTCCTGCAGTTCCGTTACCTATAGAGATAAGTTCTACATTGTGTTTTTGAATTAAATTCACAATTGATTCAGCAGAATTTTTATTTTTTGGTTTTTCAAAATCATCGTCATGTTGAGGATAGACAGTTGTATAATCAAGTAATTTTCCTGTATGATCAACAACAACTAACTTGCTTCCTGTTCTTAGGCCAGGATCCACACCTAATATAATTCTTTTTGGAATTGGTGGTAAAAGTAACAAGTTTCGTAAGTTTTTTCCAAATACAGAAATAGCTTCTTCTTCTGCACTTGTTTTTGTTTCTAATCGCAATTCTGTTTCAATACTTGGAGAAATTAATCTTGTATAACCTTCATTTACGCATTCGGTTAAAAAGTTTTTTACAACATCTGAAGCTTCATGTTTAATTACATGACTAGAAATAATAGAAAGTGGAATTTGTTCATCAAATTCAAATGAAACTTTTAATACTTCTTCTTTTTCGCCTCTTCTTAACGCCATTAAACGATGGGCTGCTATTGACTTAATAGGTTCACAAAATTCATAATAATTATTATATTTTGTTTTTTTATCTTTAAAGTCATCTCTTACTTCAGCTTTAAAATTTGCATTTTCAAACATCCAAAGACGAACTTCTTTTCTCATTTCTGCTATTTCAGAAATATTTTCTGCAATATAATCTTTTGTACCTTGAATAACTAATTCAAGATTTTTTAAATCATCATGTTTGCCGATATATGCAGTAAACAAGGAAGCTAAATCAATAAGAGAAGAATCTTGATTTAAAACCTCTAGTGCAAGTGGAGCTAAACCGCGCTCAACAGCAATTTGACCACGAGTACGTTTTTTCGGTTTATATGGTAAATAGAGATCTTCTAACTCAGATTTAACTTTACAAGCTAAAATTTTTGCTTGTAAAGCAGGAGTCATTTTATTTTGTTCCGTAATTGATCTAACAATTGCGTCTTTTCTCTCATTTAAAGAAAATATATATTCAAATTTTTCTACAATATTTCTAATTTGAACTTCATCAAGTCCGCCTGTTACTTCTTTTCGGTAACGAGCAATAAATGGTATTGTACAATCATCAAGTATAAGATTAAGAGTATTTTCAACCTGATTTTTTTGAATATTTAAATCATTTGAAATATCAGATATCATTTCTTGAGTGAGGATAATTTCTTTTATAGCCATAATAGTTACTCGCAATTTAATTAAGCCAGGAGAACAAAACTTTCCCAGATTAAGGAAAGCAAAACGCACGTCGGATACTATACACTCTTTTTAAACAAAAAAAACCGCAAATGCGGTTTTTTAATGAGCGAAATATTAATAAAATTTAATTATTTAGCTGCATTTACGAGTTCTGTACCAGAAAAGAAGTAAGCTACTTCAATAGCCGCATTTTCAAGAGAGTCGGAACCATGAACAGTATTTTCGCCAATACTTAGACCAAATTCAGCGCGAATTGTTCCTTTATCAGCCTTAGCAGGATCTGTCGCTCCCATTAATTCTCTATAAGCAACTACTGCATTTTTACCTTCCAAAACAGAAACAACAACTGGCCCAGAAGTCATATATTCACACAACTCACCAAAAAAGGGACGAGCTGAGTGAACAGAATAAAATTGTTCTGCTTCACGGCGAGACATATGTATCATTTTAGTTGAAACAATTTTTAAATCAGCGCTTTCCATTTTAGAAAGAATTTTTCCAATAAGGTTTCTTTTAACACCATCTGGTTTGATGATAGAGAAGGTTCTTTCCATAATAATATACCTCTTATTAATTAGTTAAGAAAATCAAGTTTAAATAAAACCAAAACAAAGCTATTTAAAAAATAGGTTAAATGTCAATAGGAAACATTCAAAAAGGAGCTTTTTTATGGTGCGCCAAGATAAGTGCGTAAGAACCAGTGAGTGCGAATCTCACCCACGTAAAGATTAGCCATCAGCGTGGAAGTAAGCAGTGCGATTAATAAGGTAACAAATTAATTGAAGCCATT
>NZ_JBIPMD010000027.1:0-23773 GCF_044369315.1 Silvanigrella sp. | reverse complement strand
GCGAAGGAAGCCCAATCTTACTTTCTTTTGCTACTTTTCCTGGGCCAAATACTTCACACAAATATACTGCTTCATTTTTTATTTCATCAGACCAACTCTTTATATTTCCTTTACTTCTTTCAAAAGCGACTTGTTCTGACAGTTTTAAAAGTCTATTTTCCATCTCCATTTAAATCTCCCCCTCAAAAGGAAATTTAAATCTGTATTTACGTTTTGTAAAAATCACTTATTGGGAGGACACAGAACAATTGAATTTATATCCTCAAAGAAATACGATGCCTCCTTCAAGAAATATTCCTAATTTAGTTTACAGGGCTTCCATTACAGAACCTATATATACTTATATTTTTGGCATAACCAGATCAAGAGGAAGAGAAATTAGTACGGATATATCTAATTATATATTAAATTATTATATAAATTTACAAGACAATTCAGCTGAATATTATAATAATCAAAACCCAATAAATGAAAGAATTGGAACAAGAAGCCAAAATTCATTTATAAGCACATACTCCAGTTCTAGCAATGCCTATCGAGATGCATTTCAATTTGTAAGAGCCTATAGCTCTAATTTCGATAACTCACCTAGAATTTTGACGATATATGTTTATGCAATTCGTCCGAGTGACAATTTTGTTAGCGTGACAGAAACTTATGAAAGAGTTTTTCAATCTGCTCAACATAACACGACACTTCATGAAAATTTGAGACGACTTGATGGAATGTATAATAATGAAGATCAATATTTAGCAATCGGAAATATAGCAAGTTCTCAAATAGCTTATGCGGACGAATACCGTTATAATTATTTAAGAAGACGTTACGAATACTCTGAAAGAATTCACAATGTGAATTTTAATAACCCAAATTCTGAGCTCAGAGCCAATAATTATCCAATTGGCACAATACCAGAACCAGAAAGACTTCCTGAACAAAATAACAGCCAGTCACAAATGACTTGTAATATACCATCGCGGCCAAATAATGGAACTGATACTCGACAAAAAAGAAACACGTTAGAGAATCAGGACATCGTTAATACGGAAATTTGTCCGACATTAAATATAGATGAGTCTGCAAAAATATTAGCTCCAAGTGATCTATTTAAAAATAAGGCAATAGAAATTAGCGTTTTAGATAATTATGGAAAAAAAATATGTTTAGCACCATATGATTTTTATTTATCTTATTCAGAATGCAATAATAAAAACAAATGGCTGTATACTACAACGGGACAACTCATTTCAGAAGTTAATGATGGAAAATATTCCCAATATTATTGTTTAAGTAAGGGACATAAAGATGACGAGTATCCGCTTTATCCAAGAATGAAAATTTGTGACTTAAATGATAGAGATCAAATTTGGCAATTCTTAGGAAATAAAAAAGATGGATTTACGCTTTCTTTAAAATCAGGAGAAAAATTAAAATTAAATGAAAATGGATATTTTATAAATTTTAATAATTCTTCCTCAAGATTAAAATCAATAAAAATTGAAAATTATGAAGAAATATTTTTAAATATATCCGATCCTCTAATACAGTTTTCAGTTAACGTAAATTTTAATATAAAATATTATCATTATGAAATTGTATTTTCTAAAAATTATTTTATTATCCGCGCTACAAACAAAATATATTCAGAATATAAAGGTATGTATAGTGATACTATAAAAAACAAACCAGAATATATAAATTATTACAATGCACACAACCATGCTTTTTTCTCAAATTATGGTTATTTAAATACCAATGGCCCTCAAGTTTGTTACACTTCAAACCAAGTTTTAAGTGGCTCCCCAGCTTGGGATTGGGTGAGTGTTGAATATTGCTCAACGAAAGATTTTATAGAAAATAAATACCAATGGTATTTTAAAAATAAGAATGGTATTTATCAAATATTTGATGCAGGAAATAATGTTTTAAGACACAATGGAGATAAAACTTATTTTTATACAGCAGGTAACATGTGGACCGATTCTAAAAAGTTCTATCAAAGTTACTTACTAGACGAAATTTTAAAAAATTATATCAACAAAATAAATGAAAAAATATCTATTTCTAATGGAAATGAGAATTTAAAAAAAGAAAATGTAAATTTTTATGGTTTAATTTCAGTGCAAAGACATTTTGAAGATTTAGCAAAATAAAATTTTACTCATTTTTTACAAGATCGTAGACGCTTTTTAAAATATTTTTAAGCTCTACAGCTCCCGTATTAAAACCAGATAAAATATAAATAATATTTCCTAAAGGCCTCACTTCAAGAGACATTTGTTTTAATTGCTGAACAATTATTTTAGAACGTGTAGAAGTATAGTCCGAGTTTTTATCTTTTAGTTCAAATGCAAAAATACTTCCTAAGGTAAAAACTTTTTCTATATTTGGCAAACAAGAAAATTCATTTACAATTTCTTCATCCCAAGGGATATCTAAACAATTTAACTCTTTATTAAAATTCTTTGAGTCGCAAGTTTCTTCGATAGCCTCTACAGCAACAGCACAACCAACTGGATTTGCAGCGTAAGAATGTCCATGCAATAAAGCTTGAGAAATAGAATCTCCTAAAAAGGATAAAAAACATTCCTTATTAGCTAAAGTAACAGACAAAGGCATTAATCCTCCTGTTAATAATTTAGCGTAACATGCTATATCCGGCTTTTCATCAAGTAAAACAGAAGCAGAAATTTTACCAAGCCTCCAGAATCCAGTAAAAACTTCATCAAAAATAATAGGAATTTTTCTTTTTCTGCATTCTTTTACTAAGATCCTTTGAAATAGAGGATCTACAAATTTCATACCTCCCGCTCCTTGAATAACGGGTTCCAAAAGTAACGCACCAATTAAAAAATCAGAACCTTCAAGAATAAACATTTGGTTTTGTATATAATTTAAGTAAATATTAGCTAAATCAGAGCTATTTCTATCTAATGAAAATACTTCGTCAATAGAATTGATATTTAATTCAAATTTTTGATTTGAATTAAAAGATTCCGGAATAGAAACAAATTGTTTTCGATCTTTTAAGTATACCGTAGGATAATCAAACCAATAGCCTTTAGGTTCATACCAATAATCTGTTTTTTTATAAGAATTTGGATTTGTAGCATCCATCGCCGCATGAGTATCACCATGATAGGAATCTTTTAATCCTAATATGTAAATATCTTTTTTAGGCATATTGGTTTCTTTTTGAGGAAGTCCAAACGATTTTCGAAATGCAATTTTTAATGCGACTTCAATTGCTGTAGAACCATTATCTGAGAAAAAAGCTCTTTGCGCCCATCCTTTTCCAACTGTAGCTATTAATTTTTGTGTTAACTTAACTACAGGTTCATGAATATTTCCAGGAAACATAACATGACCATATTTACCAGCAGCACTTGCAGCTGCATGAGAAAGCCTAGGTGAAGCATGCCCAATTCCTTGAGTCCACCAACTTGCTGAAGCATCAAAAGATTTATGTGTTAATATATTTTGATTTCGTAAATTTTTAATATCCACAAATGTTAAGTTATCTTTAAATGCACTATCAATTACTCGTGGTTCTATTTGTAACCCATGTTGAGTAAAAGGCCACCAAATATTTTCTTTTGCAACTTCAATGTAATCATCAATAATTTGAATTTTGCTGACATGATAGCTTGTTAAATGTTGAAAAACTTCAGAAAATTTTTCTTCATTATCTTTAAACCAAAAATCGAGCGAATTTTTTATTAGAGTTTCATTTTTAGGTAAATTAGATTCAACAATATTTTGAAAGGAATATACAGGAAATTTATTTTTATAATATTTTTGTAAAAATAAAGCATTTTCATCTTTTCCATCAAACATTAAAATACAAGTAATATCAAATCCTCTTGATTCAATTAAGGCGATTGAACTAATGGTACAGGAAATACCACCTAATTTCGAATCTGCAATAAAGATAACAGGAAGTCTTAATTCGCGAAAAACGTCGCACTGCAATTGACCTTGTAATGTTGGAGAAGCGACACCACCAGAACCTTCAATTAAAACAAATTGAGCATCATTTGTTGTTATTTCTTCTTCAATAATAGAGATCATTTTATCATCTAAAAAGTGTTCTTTAGTTTCAGACTCTTCTTGATATTTATTTTGTAAAATTGCACGATGAGGTGATACAGGATTTGACATTGAAAAAATTGTTTTTGTCAAAACAAATTCTGAAGGGTTATAATTTTTTACAAATGAGGAATCAGAATCAAAAGGGAAACCTGTTTGAACAGGTTTAATATATAAAAGTTTTAAACCATTTCTAACCGCCGCCATAGATATACCAGTAGAAAAAACAGTTTTTCCTAAATCAGTATTCGAAGCCATTACATAATATGATGGGAATTTAGTTAGCATATATAGTTTTCCTTTATATTAATTAAGGTAACTAAAAAGAAAATCTAGATCTTCTTTTGTATGACCTGATCTTAAAATAACCCTAAAACGTGATGTTCCTTTCGGAATTGAAGGCGGTCGAATTGCTTTTAATAACAAACCTTTTTCCAAAAAAAACGACTCTTTTTCCATTATATTTTTATTATCTTTAAAAACTAATGGGAATATATTTGAATGATGATTATGAAAATTAAATTTATTAAAATCAAATTCTAAATTTTTATCTTTCAATAATAAAATATTTTTTTTGAAATATTCAATATTATTTATTAATTTTTTTCTTTTTTCTTTACCTTCTTCACTAAAAATAATATTCAATGATTTATTAACTGCTCCTGTCAAAAAGGGAGATACAGCTGTTGAATAAATAAGGGGTCTTGCTTTTTGTAATATTCTTTCTTTTAATTGAAAATAATCTGTTGAAATAAAGCCGCCAGAAACTCCAATCGCTTTTCCACAACCAAATACAGATGCTAAAATATAGGGTTTTAAAAATGAGTAAGCTAAACTCCAACTTCCTTTAATAGAAAATGTTCCTACTGAGTGGGTTTCATCAATGATAAGCATAGCACCAAATTTTTGGCAAACCTCTAAAAGTCTATGCGGATCAGAATAATCTCCATCCATCGAATAAAGTGACTCAACGATAATAATTTTTACTTTAGCACTTGAAGAATTCAGTTTAAAAATAAGATGATCGTATTCACTATGTTTAAATTGATCAAATTTAATGTTCGAATTTTTAACTCCATAAAATAAACTTGAATGACATCGATGATCTATAAAAACATGTTGGTCAAAACTATTTTCTTCCCAAGAAAACGGAGACAAACCGTCAAACAAGGATATATTTGCTGTAAATCCCGTTGGAAAAAACAACGAGTGATTATATCCCGTTCTATTAGAAAAATTTGATTCTAATATTTCTATACCAGGATCTGTTTGAGTTACCATACGAGAACATCCAGAACCTGCTCCAAAATTTAAAGCAGAACGATATCCCTCATCAGTAATTCTTTTATCATTTCTTAAACTTAAATAGTCATTTGTCGAAAAATCAACTTTGATATTATTTAAGTTACTTTGTTGATAATAAGGAAAAATTTTTCTATAATTCAAATTTAATTTTACAGATTGATTTGATTTTTCCCAAGTATCAAATAAATAATTAAAGGACATTCATATTTTCTTTATTTAATGGTTTTGTCATATCATCTATTAATTGATTATCAAAAGTATAACCAGGAAGAGGAGAAGTTAATAAAACTTCACCAGAAAATATAGAATTTGCTCCTGCAGTTAAGCAAAGAATTTGAGCTTCTCTACTCATATCCATTCTACCGGCGGATAAACGAATTCTAGCTTTTGGTAATAATATTCTTGCTACAGCGATTGTTCTTACAAAATGTAAAATATCGAGATCTTGTGTATTCTCTAGCGGAGTGCCATCAAATTTCACTAAAAAATTAATGGGAACACTTTCTGGCTGTGGATCCATTGTTGCCAAAAAGGCTATTAATTTCATACGATCATCAGAAGATTCACCCATTCCTAATATACCGCCACAACAAACATTTATGTCGTTATTTCTTACATGGCGCAATGTTTGAACACGATCTTGAAACTTACGTGTTGTAATTACTTTTGAATAATAATCTTTTGAAGTATCTACATTATGATTATAGTAATCGAGTCCAGCTTCTTTTAACTTTAATGCTTGTTCTTCATTTAACAAACCTAAAGTAACACAAGCTTCCATCCCTAAAGATTTTACTTCGCGAATAGCCTCTAAAACTCTATCAAACTGTTCTCCACGTGGCGGTTTTCTCCAAGCGGCTCCCATACAAAAACGTTCCGCTCCATTGGCCTTAGCTGCTTTCGCTTTTTCGACAATGTCGTTTACTTCCATAAGAGGATGTTTTTTAATATCGGTTTCATATCTTGCGCTTTGTGGGCAATAAGAACAATCTTCTGGGCAAGAACCTGTTTTAATAGAAAGCAACGCACTTCTTTGAATATCAGCTTCAGGCCAGCTTTCTTTATGAACACCAGCTGCTTCTTGAATCAATTGTAAAAATGGCTTTTTATAAAGTGTAATTGCTTTTTGATATATTGCTTCATCATAATCTTCACTTATTGTTTTAACTGAATTTAAATTACATTGAAGCTTTCCAAGCTGATTGTCTTGGGATTCTATAATAGGTTCCACCAATATCTCCTCTAAAAAATATTTCACATAAAAGACCTCAATATGTCTTACATTTATAGATTATTCCTGTAAAGTGCATTTGCATTATGAATTTTTGATTAAAAAGGATTATTGTTATAAATAGCAATGATTGTTTTTATAAAGGACTGAAAAATTGAGGTCAAATGCATGATTAATCCAAACTTAAAAACACCTGTATTTGCTAATTTAAAATCTAGTTTTTGCTATCTTGCTTCTAATAAAATAAGTAATTTAGATATTGCTAAAGATATTTGTTTGGAAAATAAATCCTTATCTGACGTCTCAATGTCAATATTAAAACATACTGGTATTTTTGAAAGAAGATATGCCCTACCTGAAGAAGCAGCTAGTGATTTAGCAATAAAAGCCATTTTAAACTCATCTCTTAATCTCAATGAAATTGAAGCATTAATTGTTGCAACAACTTCAGGAGATTATCCTTCTCCTGCGACAGCTCATTTTGTGCACAAAGGATTAAAATTAAATAAAAATGTGCATTGTCTTGATATTGCAAGTTCATGTACCAGTTTTATTTCTGCCATAAGAAGCTCATTAGGCTTCGTCGCAACCAACTCAAATACGGTTGTTATTGCTACAGAGGTTAAAAATAAAGGTTTATTGAAAGAAGATTTGAGAACACGATCTTTATTTGCTGATGGTGCATCTGGGGTTTATATAGAAAAAAACAATTCAAAAAATAATTCCGATTTATTTCAATTTTGTTTCCAAGAAAGTATTTCGTCTCTTTCAGATAGAATTTATATTCCTGTAGGAGGATCAAGAGAGCCAACAAATATAAATAATATTCATAGAAATAAACTCGAGTTAAATCATCCAAAAGAAACGTTTTTTCAAATAGTAAAGTCAATTTGCGAAGCAATTGAAACAAGTTTAGAAATAAGACAAAATTATATTAAAGAAAATTTTGAATTAGACCCCATTTCTACTCCGGGATTGATTTTTATTCATCAAGCAAATAAAAATATTATTAAAGAAGTAAAATCAAGATTTCATAAAAATATAGCAGAAAAAATTCCAATTTTAATGGGTGATATTGGCAATACGGTTTGTGCTTCTTTACCAGTTTTAAGAACAAGGGTTTTATTTTTAAAAAGCATATTTTATAGGAATCAAAAAATAATTTCAAAACAAGATTTAATACCTTACTTCATTCAATTATGTAAAGAAAATAATGAATTTTGTTTTATATTAAAAGAGAATGGAATATTATTTTCTTGTTATTGGCAAAATGAAAAAATTGATATTTTTGATGATGGATGTGATAAACTTGAAAATTCTTGGCTCGAAAAAATATCAGATGATGAATTTAATCAAATTCAAATAGCATTTCAAAATGAGAACTTATCTTGCCAAAATAAATCAGTGCGCTTAAAGTATATTGATATTTGGATTGCGGCTGGCGGTGGATTTCAAACATTAGCAATGCTTCATGGAAAAATTTATTGATATATTAAATATAGAAAAGGTATATATTTTTATGAAATTGTTGTTAAAAAAATTTTCTTTTATATTTTCTATTTCTTTATCAATATCTTATTCTGCTTTAGCAGAACAAGATTTTATTGAAATAAAACTTGATAACTGGACAGCTGAAATTAATCCAAGAACCTTAGAAGTAATTGGAAAAATCAATGAAAAATCGACTTCAATCGCCTCTCCTATTAAAGAAAATCTTGGTGAATTTAAAAATTTATTAAATTCATCAAATAAAACATCTTGGAATTATCCAGAAAAAAATTTAAATGTTGAAATATCTAAAAATAAAAATCAAATTATATTTAAATTTACTTCTTCTAAATCTCAAACATTTGAATGGCCAAGTACTTTACAAGCAAATATTTCTGAAACAAATAATTCGGAAAATATGATTTTGCCCGATGGTGAAGGCCTTTTAATTCCTGTAACAGATCCATTTTGGCTTGTAAATTTTGAAAAATACAACGCGACAAATTATTCTATGCAAGAACAACTAACAATGCCTTTTTTTGGAAACATAACTGATGACAATACTGTATCTTATATATCAGAAAGTTCTTTAAACAATACAATTAAAATATTAAAAAATAAAGATACTCTATATGCTCAACAAGAGCATGTTTTTAGACAAAAAGATAATTACGCTCCTTATATTATAAAAATTAATTTAGATAATAAAAAAAATATTTTAGCCCCAGCGATTCATTTTAGAAATAATTTAATAGAAAAAAAGAGTTTATTACTTTCAAACAAAAAGAAGATAAAAATCCTGAAATAAAAAAATTATATGGAGCTCTTCATGCTTATGTTTGGGGAACAGGAAGAACAGAGCAGGCTCTCGATCTTTTATCTTCTTTAGGAATTAAAAATTTATGGATTGGTTATGATGATGGAAAAAATGATAAATACAAAGTAAATAATAAATTCATAGAAAAAGCTAAAAAGTTGGGTTACCTTGTTGGCCCCTATGATACTTGGGAAAATATACAAGATCCCAAAACAGCGGACACCCCCTTATCCATTTTTCCAAATGCCTGGCCACAAGCAGCAATTGTAAATGAAAATGGAAAAAAAATGCCGGGTTTTCATAATAGAGGTTATGAAGCAAGTTCTGAATATTTTGCAAAACAAAAACCTATGAATAAAGATTTATATGATCGTGCTGAAAAATTTAAATCCACAGGAATTAATAGTTACTTTTTAGATGTTGATGCCACAGGAACTCTTCATGATGATTATTCAGAAAATCATTCTATGAACACTTTGAAAGACATGCAAAATAGAATCACGCGACTAAAACATTTAAGTGACATGAAATTTGTTTTAGGATCCGAAACTGCGGTTTATTGGGCTGTTCCTTATCTTTCATTTGCTCATGGAAATAACTCTGTATTTAATAATCCGCATTGGGCATTAACCAGAGATAAAAAAACTTATGGTCGCTGGTACCCTAGCGAACGCCCTGAATTCTTTTTTAAATCTACTATAGCACCAAAAGATTATGAAGACACAAAATACAATCCATTATATAGAATTCCATTATTTCAAACTGTTTTTCATGATAGCATTATAACCACAGACCGTTGGGAAATACCAATAACAAAGTTTAAAAATATAAAAGAAAAAAGATTATTAATTGGATTGCTCTATGGTGTGCCTTCTATCTGGTCTTTAGATATCAAACAAATTAAAGATTATTCAAAAGATTTAAAAAAAATCTCATCTTTATTTCAAACGTATCATAAAAAATTGCTGGCGTTCAATTAACAAAATTCTCATATTTAACAGATGATAAATTAGTTCAACAAACTCAATTTGGCGAGATAGCAATTGCTACAGTAAATTTTTCAAACAGATTATATAACAATATACCTTCAAATAGTATAGAAATTTTTTACATAAAGGAAAATAAAAAAGAAATATTTACACCGTAACTTATTTTTTAATATCTTCATAAAAAACTTGCTCAAAGACTCTTCTTTCGTCTGACATAGTATAGGAAGCTTTTGTTTCTTTAACTAAATTAGTTGAAAATTCAAGCACTTCTTTTAAATCGCAATTTTGAATTCCCTTTTTTAAAAACTTAATCATTCCTTCATTCAATTTTCTTTGTGCAGTTAAGGCATGCTCTATTCTTTGAGTTTGAATATCTTCAAAGTTTAAGGATTGAATCATAGTATAAACTTGAGGTCTCAATCGTTCTTCTAGACGGGAGACACTTTCAATTCTTTTTGATATCTCAGACCAAATTTTATCAAAAGCATTGCTCGCGTTTGCGGAGCCAGCTTCATTTGTTGAATTTGTAGCATTTGATTTGTTTGGATCATTTTTATCTTGGCCAGAAGCTTCCGCAAAAATATCATCTGCTCTAAAATTAGCTCTTTGATTTAATGCTGTTGCCTCAGAACCTGCTTTACTAAACAAACTTTCATAAATTTCTTGAGCACTTTGTCCTTCTTCCACAACTAGAGTATCCATTTTTTGTATTGCTTCGGACATGGCTTCGACAAATGCTCTTACATTAGATTGTAAGTCTATTAATTGATATTCCATTAAAATAGAAAAATGAAAAAGAAGTTGCATGAGCATTTGCTCTGAACTTTGTGCTTTTGCAAACGGTAATTCTTTTTCCATTACAATTCTCCGCTCAAATCATTCTTCAATACTTGCACCTAATTCTGTTAATTTATCCTTAGCTTTCGTATAATTCGCATCAATTTTAAGGATTCTTCTTAAAATTTTAATTGCCTCATCTTTTTTATCCCAAAGTACCAAGGTAATTGCTTTATTAAACAAGACAAGATGGTTATCGGGTTGTTTCTTTAAAATCTGATTATAGGTTTGTAATGCTTTATCAAAATCTTTTGAATCTCGGTAACAAATTGCCAGTGAGTTTGCAAAACTCACATTTTCTGGATCCAGACGCACAGCATCTTTTAGTAACTTTAGGGCATTAGGATAGTCTTTTTTAACAAAGTAACAATAACCTAGCCTTTCAATAATATAGGGATGCCGTAACCCGGCAAATGTTCCAATCATTAAAAGCTGAATGCATTCCTCAATTTTATTTTGTTTTATTAAAGATTCGGTACAGCCTTCATAACGAATAATATTCATTGGGCTAAGTGAAAGGGCTTTTTTTAAATCTTCTAAAGATTTTGCATCATCATTCATAGCTGCATAGATATCTGCACGGACAACGTAGGCATGAATATAATTTTCATTTTTAGCTATACCTGAATTTACATAAGTTAACGCTTCATCCATTTGTTTTAGAGCAAGTTTTGTTCTAGCCATTCCAATAAAGGGGCGAGCTGCTTTATCTGAGACTTGCGTTAATTTTTCATATACTTTGAATGCCTGCTCATAATCTTCAGTACGTAACTTTGATTTTGCAAATTCATAAACACGTTCGGGGTTTTTGGGATTGATAAAAGCACTGTAAGCACTTCTAATTTTAGGTAACAAATCTCCTTGCGAAATAGGACGAATTAATATGTCATCTATTCCCATTTCAAGGGCGTACATTAATTCAGCTTTATTTAAAGCCTTTGAAACCAATATAAAGGCAGGACGATAAACGGCTGGATCTTCATTTAGTTCTTTTATCATGTCATAGCCGTTTAAAATTTCAAGATCATCACCCTCTAATGCAATGTGTGCGGGTTTTACTTTAAGTTCAGCTAAAGAAGCATGACCGTCCCTATCTGTCCTAACATTATTAAAACCTAATTTATTTAGATGATGTTTGATAATTAAACGAATTTCATTATGAGTTTCAACCACATGAATGAGAAGGTCTGTGCTAAACGGGTCTGGAGGACTTAATCCAAACATCTTAAAAAGATCAGAATTGTCCACACTCAACAACCTCCAGATTAAAGCATAAAATCTTAAGTAACCTTAAAAAATATGAGCTTTATTAAGAATGCTGAGAGTATGAATATTTTTGAGAACTAACCGCCAAGTCCTGTTGCAAGAAGCTTTCTTCCTTGAGGAAAAAGAACTTCAATTTTATTCAAACCATTTTCAGCGACCACAAAGCCTATTCCAAAAGATTTATGATGAACTATTTCACCAGGTTTAAATCGTACGGATGCCTTATACTCTTTAGCCTGAGAGACATTATTTTTTTGAGCACTCAATCGAGCTTCATAATTTGCAATGTCTTCCGTGGTTCCAGACTGCATACTTAGAGGCAATTGGTGATTTCCTTTTGACACTCTACTATCTGAATCCTCTTTTTTACGCGATTTTGCCTTGGCTTTGCTTTTCTTTTTAGGGGAGCCATCCTCTCCTATTAAGACTTTTGCTCCAGCATCTAAGTCTAAATCCTGTTCTTCATCTCGTTCCATTTCTCGTTTCCCTCCTTTTGCTAAAGCAGCTTCTGATTTTGGTGAACGATATAGTTTCTCTGACTTACAAGTATTGCATTGTACCCTGCCAGGTTTGTTATTAGCTTCAATAGTTACAATAGTATGAGTTAAATTCATCTTGCAACGATTACAGTATGCTAAAATGTCATGACCCACACGCGATGCGGATTTAGACTGAGACGAAATAAAAAGAGAATTAGGGCCGTCCGTAATTGCCATTTTTCCTCCAAATGGATCTGACATATTTAAAAATTAAAGAGAGAAGGCGAGTTCAACTCCCGCTGTTTGCCTGATTGTTGTATCATCGGAATCAGTCTTGACAAGCGTATAATAGAGATGAAGTACCGGTGCTTTGAAAAAAATTCCAGACCCCCAAAAAAATCGGCTGTGATTTGGATTGTATCCAATACTTCCTTTGAGATCAAAATACGATTCTGTAGCAATATTGATCCCGCCTACAACGCTTTGAAATCCATTATTAGAATCAATGAGCGCATCTGTATTTAGTGTGACATACTTATTTAAGGTAACAATAGAAACTCCTACGTCTGTAATATTAGCATTATATTTATCAAAAAGACCATTTGTACTCAAGCCTAAAAAAAGAGGATTTTCTGGTGATATATTAATTTGATAAAATAACCCTGCACCCATTAAATAATTATCTTTTTTCCAAGCCCAATTTTGAAATAAACTAAGTTGTTGATATTCACCAGAGAGACCAACACTTAAGTTTGGAATTGCAGGAATTTGATAACCTAGTCCCACTTTAAAACTCCGATCGCGACTTCTGGTATCATTGGGAATTGTTTCTCTTCCACGAAAAACCATGGCAACAGGAGTTGTTGTGGAATCAAAAACTCCGGCTTCAATGAGATCAAAATCACTTTGCCAAGAACCACCTCCAAAAACGGAATATTGTTTTTTTAGTGCTGGTAAAATAGCGGGGTTTGCGTCCATCATAGAAGCATCACCTGGAGCAGATGCTCCCGCTCCACTAGAAGCAGCAAACGAAGATGTTGGTGCATTTATCGCTTTTGAAGGTTTTATATCCTCTGCATATGATGAAAAAGAAATCATAAGGTTTGATAAACAAAACTGGACAAGAAATATTTTCTTTAGTTTAAAAGACATAATGGGCTCCAAAGGATGCTTTCCATAAAGAAAGGGCGGAAAAATCATGACATCAAACAATTCTTTTATCACGAAACTCCGTAAACGAAGTCTAATTGCGCAAATTAGCCACGAAGAAGAATTAGAACAACTGCTCCAAAAAGGAAATCAAAATGAAAAAGGAGAGAGATATTCTGTCTATTGTGGTTTTGATCCTACGGCAGCAAGTCTCCATGTTGGTAATTTAGCGGCATTAATGATGTTAAGACGCGCTCAAGACGCGGGTTTGCAGCCTATCGTTTTATTCGGAGGAGCCACAGGTCTTATCGGAGATCCCACAGGCAGAACCGAAATGAGACCCATGAATACCAAAGAACAAATAGCATCATATATAGAAAACTTTAAATTACTTGTGAATCGTTATTTTCGTTTTGATGTACCTAATCCACCTTTATTTGTGAACAACATTGATTGGATTGGAAAAATGAGTTGGATAGATTTTACAAGAGATGTTGGAATCCATTTCACTGTAGCGAGATTATTATCTGCAGAAGTAAATAAAACCCGCTTTAATGAAGGCGGACTCACATTTATGGAACTTGGCTATCAATTGCTTCAGTCCTTTGACTTTCTCCACCTTTATAAAAATCATAATTGTGTCATGCAATTTGGTGGTGATGATCAATGGTCAAATATCCTCAGTGGAGCCGATTTAATTCGAAGAGTAAATAGTGGAAAAGCATTTGCTGTTACAACTCCTCTTTTAGTTGGAAGTGACGGTAAAAAATTTGGCAAAACAGCTGGAAATGCGGTTTGGCTCGATCCTAATTTAGTTTCACCCTATGATTTTTACCAATTTTTTAGAAATGTTCATGACGCTGACGTGCTTAAAATATTTCAGGTATTTACTCTTTTAGAAACAAATGAAATTGAAGAAATATTTTCAAATCCAAATATCAATCAAGTTAAAGAAAAAATGGCTTTTGAAATTACAAAAATTGTTCATGGAGAAGAAGAAGCAAATAAAGCATTAGAAGCATCAAAAATTCTTTTTTCAGGCCAGACTGGAGATCTTTCACATGCTCCATGTTTATTTTTAACACAAATAGAAATAGAAGCTGGAATAGATATTTTATCTTTAATTATGAAATGTGGTTTTTCCCCAAGTAGAGGGGAAGCACGAAAACTCGTCCAAGGTAATGGACTTAACTTTAATGGCGAAAAACTTACAGATTTTAATTATAAATTATCAGAAAAAGATTTTAAAACAGAACAAAATGCTATTATTTTAAGAAAAGGAAAAAAGGACTATCATCTTGTAAAAATGAAATAAACTGTTACTATAAAATATAGTTTTAATAAATTTAACTATGTTTTATTAAAAGGTTATGCCTTTATGAAAATAATCATTACGCATATTCTAATAACAGTTTTTTTGATTTTTTTTAATACTTCATGTATTCCAAATTTTTTGAAAAACAATGATTCTATTCCATATGGTTTTGAAAAAGTTGATTTTTCTCCTATTCAAAACCCACGAGAAATGACTAGAGCTTCTCTAGACAAAAGTACCAGCTCCCTTAATAGTTTAAATAATATATTTGTTAGCTATAGCGAGAACATTATAAAACAAAAAGAAAACTTTATAAATAAAGATCAAGTTTTAAATAAAATACTAAGTGAAGAAGTTTTAAATAATTTTGTCCAAAAATTACCTGATTTTTTAGATAATACTTCATTGACAAAGGCAATAAATAATTTAGACCCATCTAGTTTTGTTTTAACAACCACTCCTTTAAATTTAGATTCTTCATTAAAAAATATAGACACTAGTTATATATTTACACAAATAACAGGACAACAACAAAAAGTAACAAAATTAAATGAAATTCAGTATTTTGACGAAAGTAATATTTTAATAGATAACAGTAATATCAGTTCGACATTTTTAGTAAATACTTATTATGCAAGAAATTTAAATTCCAACTGGAATTTTCCTTTAAACAATACGACAAGTTCAAACAGCAATTGGGAACTTTTAGTACAATGTGTTAGCGCTCAAATAAATATAATAGATAAAAATATTATATACAATATACCTGCTTGGCCAAGAGTTTCAATAATACAATTAAATCCAAACTTATTAAATACTGATAAATATATTTTAGTAAAAAATAATTTATTTCTTGATCTTATAAAAACCAAAAACTTTATTCCAGTTGGAAACATGAATACAAGAACTTTAAGAATTTTTAATAACTCAAATATTAATTTTTCGCCTCAAAGTTCTATTTATTATTCATTAAAAATTATTGAAACTCCTTCTAATCCTCTTATTGGAAAAAATTACATATATTTTCAAGATGGAATGACAAACTTTTTTTCTAGATTTATTTCCGGAGATATTGATAAAGAAAATATATTAAATGTATTTGTAAGTTGGCAAGCATTAATCAACAAATCGTGGTTTGATTTAACAAGAAAAATAGATTCCTCTTATAATGTTCCTTATTATACAAATACCATACCTTTAAACTATTTAAATAATAAAAATTTACCAGTTCATATTTCAAGTTCAAAAGATTTTCAAAACGGTGGAATACACTATATTGACCCTAATGACAAATCATATTTATTAAATATACCCAATTTAGTAGATGCGACATCTATTGGTTTAAATGAAATAATATTAACAAATATTTGCAATAATATTATAAAAAAATAATTCTTAATTATTTGAAAATCCCAAATCTATAAAGGCTTTTGTATCTAATCTTCCATATTTTGTTGTCGCATTATTTCTTGAAGTATAAATAGGATTATAATAAGCATTTGCGCTAGAAAATAAATGATTTAAAATAGTATTTAAATCTGCATTTGGAAAAAGACCTAAGTAAATAGAAATTGCAGAAGCAACCAACGGCCCAGAAAAACTTGTTCCACCAACTGAATCAATAGAACCATTTTTACTATTTAAATCAATTTGTGAACCTTGAGCAGATAATTCAACACTATCACCATAATTAGATGAACTCGCAATGCTTAAATCATAAGTATGTGAAGCAACTATAATCATATTATTTAAATTATATGCTGCAGGATAGGTAGGAAATTTATTAAAATTATTGCTCTCATTTCCAGCTGCCACAATAAATATAACACCACTTTTTGAGGCATTAGATATAACAATTTTTTCAGCCATTTCTACATTTTGATCTGGCTCTTGTAAGTATGATAAACTTAAATTAACAATTTTAGCTCCACTAAATACGGCTACATCTAAAGCAGCTGCAAGCTGCATAGAACCATAATTTTTCATATCATCATTAACGTTGTCATCAGCAAAAGTTATTTTAACTGAATTTATCTTTGCATTTTTCCCATAAACATTTAATAATGAGTTTCCCTTTGTTATACCAGTAAAAATAGATGCAATATATGTTGCATGAGATGACCAGCTAGTTGTATCTAAATTTCCAGTCAAATTGAAACTAGAAACTAAATTATTTTTTATTTGATTTGTTGCAGGAATAACTCCAGAATCAACTATAGCTACATTAACTGAATTTAAAGTTAAATTTTTAGAATTAATTTCATTGTATGATTTATCAAAATTTGCTTCACAATAGGAACTATTGCAATTTGATAAATCTGTTTGTATTTTATAATTATTTAAACTATTCATTCGTATTTTAGTATTTTCAAAAGGTAAATTATAAATATTAGTTAAATAAATATAACTATGCGATTGTTTCCCTATATTAATTTCTTTGACAGCAACCATATTTGGGACAGATTTAAATCGATAAACTATTTTTTTTCCATATGATAAAAGTTCTTCATCTGTCATACCAGTTTCTATAACATATGCCCCATCAGAAGATGTTTGAACTTTATCATCAAATGGATTAAACTTTGAGCAAGAATTTAAAATAAAAGCGCTTGAAATAAAAATTAATAAAAAATATTTACACATTTTGACCTATTAAACAATAATATTTTTAATATAAAAAGATTGTATCAAAAAAAATTACTTATTCAATAGTTTATTGAGATAAAAAGATTGGTATGCAATTATTATTTAGTTTATAAATTGAGAATAAACTATTTATACACAAATATTTCGTTTTTATCTGCTAAGTATAGTTTTCCATGTGAATTATTTCTCATAGGAGAGTCCGTAAATAAAAATTTGTAAATACTTTCAGCCGATTTTTTAGGATCTATTAATTCTTTATTTTGTTCCATTTTTTTATAAATTTTTACAATTTCTAAATCTGCAGGTGAATGTTGAATCACATTATTTACCATATCTGTTAAAACAGCTCCTGGATGAACAGAGAGACAGGTAAGTTCGTCCATAGCAAAACGTCTTGATAACCATTGAAAATAAAGTAAACATGCCGATTTTGTCGCTCCATATAATTCCAAACCAGGAAAAGGATCGACAGCCGCCAAAGAAGAAAGATGAGCCACAAACGGAGTAATACTAGATTGGCTATCATTTTTACTCATAATAAAAGGAAGAATATCTTCGATAATTTCAGCACAAGAAAAATAATTCACTCTCATTGCTTCGCCTTGAGATTGCCAAAATAAGTGTTTTTCTGCGCGATTTGATTCGCTTACTCCCAAAATAGGCATAACACCTGCCCCGTAAATAAATCCGGCAATCGATTTTCCATATAAACTTTTAGATAACTCTAAAATAGGTGTTTCTTTAATTGGATTTAATAAATCCCACCAAATAAACAGATCTTCAAAACCACATTGTCCTCTTCCCAGATGAATGATTTTATAATTATTATCCTTAATTACTTTTGCTAGTTCAAAACCAATTCCTCTTGAAAAACCTGTTCCTATAATCCACTTTTCAGTACTCATTTTCTCTCCTCAGTGTATCTTGGTTCCTTCAAAACTCTTAAATGCATTTAAAACTGATTTTGCAGATCCGTCCATTATAAGTTTACCAGAATCAAGCCAAAGGACGCGATCACAATCTTCTATTGTTGAAAGCCTATGAGCGACAATTATTTGAGTCTTTCCCTGAAGAAATTTTTGGGTTGCGTTCACTAATATTTCCTCTGAGTAAGGATCAATAGAACTTGTAGCCTCATCCATTAAAATAATAGGACTGTTCTTTAGTAAACAGCGCGTCATACAAATTAACTGTTTTTCACCCAAAGACAAATCAGATCCCTTTTCTTGTAAATAGAAATCTAGAGATTTTTTATCATTAGATAGCATTTTTCCTAAACCAACAAGTTTAGCAACATAAATTATTTCATCATCACTTATATTTTTATTGATTGTAAAGTTTTCACGTAAGGTTCCAGAAAAAATAGTTGGTTCTTGTGATATAAATGAGATTGCTGAACGAAATAAATTTAAATCTATATATTTAAAACCCTCTTTCTTATCTTGACCAAGATCTGCCTCATAATTATTTATAAAAATACGGCCTTCATATAATGAATAAAGGTGAAATATTGCTTGTATTAAGCTAGATTTTCCGCTTCCTGTTTTTCCAATTATTCCTATTTTTTCACCCTTTTTCACTTTAAAAGAAACATTTTTTAAAATAAAGGGTAAATTTTCACTATACCTCATAGAAACATTATCTACGATAATATCTGCATTATCTATATGAAATATATTTGAATTTAAAATATCATCTTCTTCTTTTTTAGAAAGAATTTTGTGATTTGTTGAAAATTTAGCTTCGCTAGGTAAAACAGCTCCTTCTTCAAGATCACTTTTTAAATATTGATCCATTCTTTCTATTCCTGTTAAAGCCTCTTCTAATGCAGATACCCATTCAAAAAAAACCTGAACAGTTGTTGATGTCATTAAAATAAAAGTAAAAGCAACTCCTAAACTTCCAATTGTAATAAACTTATTTTGAATCAACCATACTCCTAAAATTCCTGTGATAAGAAGTATAGAAATATTTAAAATAGACATTTGTAATGAAAATAAATTAATATATAAGTTTGTTTTTTTTATTTGATTTAAATATTTTTCTATGTTTTCGCTAAATTTATTTATAAATATGGAATCTTTTCCAAACACTCGTATTATTTTTGATCCCTGAACAGTTTCTGCAAAATGAGCAATAGCAGGACTTCTTGTAATGCTTAAATTTCTTCTTTCATTTCTTATTTTTAATTTATTTAATTTATATATATAATAATTTAAATAAATAGAAAATATAATTATTGGAAAGAAATATCTGCTTGCTAATAAAATTAATATTATATATAAAATCAAATCAAACGTAATTGATAAAACCTCAGTTAAGGGACCTCCTGACATTCTAGTTATTGAAGAATAATCAGAACTAAATCTTGTTATAATTCGTCCTAAAGGATTGGTATCAAAAAAAAGAATAGGAAATCTTGAAACACGTAAGGTAGTTTCATCATAAAGAAGGGATGATGAATAAGTCCCCATTCTGGAAACAAAAATTCTAAATATAATAGATAAAAACAATCCTATAAAAGATAGAGACAGTAATAAAATTAAAAAATCATAAAAACTAAATTTTGAAAAAATTCCATCACTATTTCCACAGTAAAGAGACCCGCTACATAAATGATCAGCCCATTTTCCAATAATATTTGCATTAATTAATAAAAAAGCTCTCCCAATAAAACCAAGAATAATATAAAATATAAATTTATTTCGATATAATTTTATTGACATCGAAATTGTTCTAAAAATAGAACTAGAATATTTCCCTGAAAATGATATTTCATTATTTATAAAATTATTTTTTTGCATTTTTTCTCCTTATGGAGATATCGAAGATACAAAATCTCTAACAGATTCTGATCTATTGTAAATCTCATTAAAAGATCCATTTTCAATTATTTTACCGTTTCTTATAAATAGGACTTTGTCACACTTAGATAAAATTGAAAGTCTATGTGTGACAAGAATTCTAATTTTATTTTTCCAAACTGAATTAAATAAAACTTCATTTAATTTATCTTCTGTATTAACATCTAGAGCGCTTAAGCAATCATCTAATAAAATAATAGGCCTATCTGAATAACAAGCTCGAGCAATAGCTACTCTTTGTTTTTGACCGCCTGATAAATTAACACCTCTCTCACCAATTTCTGTGTCTAATCCTAAATTCATGTTTTCGTTTTTAATATCAAATTGAGACAATTCTAAACAATCCAGTATTCTTTGATCATGATGAGAATCAACATTATACTCAAAAGCAACATTATCCCTTAAATTTGAATTTATAATAAAATAATCTTGAGGAACATAGCAAAAATATGATCTTAATTCACTTAAAGACATTTTTTCTACAGGCTTATCATTTATTTTAAATTCACTATAATTTACTTTTATAATATTTAATATAGCTTGCAATATAAGGCTTTTTCCTGAACCAATTTCACCAATTATAGCTATAAAGTCATTTGATTTTATTTCTAAATTAATATTATCTAATAATGATAGGCCATCTATCTTATAAGAAAGATTTTTTATTATAATACTGCCTTTTATATTTGAATCAATTTCAGGTAAATTTTTTACACTTTTTTCTTCTAAATCTTGATTCCAATAGGATTGAATTCTTTTTAATGATGTAAAACAATCAGAAAACGAAACAAGCATAATAGGTAACATGCGCATAGGACGTGTTAGCAAAACTCCAAAAATCCATAAAAGACTAAAAATTTGACCAGCTGAAATATCATTTCCTTTAACATTAACAAGAATATATACAGATAAAATATTTATAAAAAAAGGAGCTGAATAACCAATAGCATTCATTGTTGTTCCGTTAGTAACCATTTGTAATCTATTTTTTGTTTCTATGATTCTTAAATCTTGGATTTTCTTTTCAATGATCTTTGTCCAACCAAGAGTCCTTATAATTCTAATATTTTGAATCCATTCATTAACATAACTCAATCTGTTTGAGGCGTATATCTTACTTTTAAGAAAGAACTTAGTCTGTCTAAATGCAAAAGAAAAATTTAATAATAAGATAGAAAAAATAAGACAAAAAATTAATATTGGATTTATTCCTAATATAAAAATGATTGCAATTGGAGCCATTATAATAGGCAAAATATATGACATAATGTTTGGAAATACTTCGTCCATTAAGGTTGATGCTGTATGAATATCATTAGCATAAATTGATAAAGACTGACCTACAGATAATTTATTTTTATTTTCATTTTTTAATCTTAAAGCTTTCGAGTATGTTATATCAGATAACCATTTTTTTAAAAAATTACTTTCATCATAACTTAAAAATTTTCCGAAGAAAAAAAGTAATTGGGAAAAAAAAGCAAAAATAAACATAAAAAATAAATATTTATACAAATCATTATAAATTGGATCGCCTGTTATTTTTAGGAAATGATCTAATAATATTTTTTGATAATAAGGAACGATAAGAGAAAAAATAGTTGCCGTTATGGTAATTAAAAATATATAAAACTTATAACGAAATCTCATAAAAAAAATTTTATAAAATAAATAATTATTTTCATTGATATTATTTTTTTTAGACATAAAAAGTGGGTGACCTTATATATTAATTCTCTTTAGCAATTTGATGTAATCATAACATAAAACCCAAAATAGTCAATTAAATATGAAAACGGTAATTTTATTAACGAATATAGTAATATTAACTATGCCCCCTATGATTGGGTAGAGAACATATTATTTTTTTCTTCAAAGTTTCATACAATATTTAGTAATCACAAAGCTCACTTTTAATTATGGTTGGACAAATAAATTTACGCTTAGGGGTTTATTAGAAAACGCTTGTCATCCTTGATGTAGCCCCTTATTAAGCCGAACACCTCTTATAAAATTAAAGGGTGTTAAATATTATGAGTAAGACTAGTAAAACGACTGATTTTATATTTGGAGGAAACTTATGAAAGAAGGGAAATGGGAAGCGGTAGAAGAAGAAAAGGTAGCTCCTATTTCTGAATTAAAAAATATTTCCAAATCACTTGTTATTTTATGCTCTCATTTAATAAAAATTTTTCAATTTTAAACAAATAAATATAAATATTTAAAGAAAAAATAATATTATTTCAAATAAATAAATTATTTAGAATTATGTATAATAACAAACTGGATATAATGAAATCTTATTAAAGAGAAGGTTAAACAAGTCAAACAAAGAAGTTTATTAAATTAAGAAAATTATTAAACCTCTTCTTCAAGAATACTTTGGTTTTAAACCAGAATGAAAAGATGAAGGTAATATTCTTCAATTAGAAGAAACACTTGAAGAAGTTCTTAGCCCTATTTGATGCAAAATCTGTGGTCACTATTTTACAGACAAAATTTTTCTTAATTTTTCGATAAAATCAGGTGCTAAAAAATCTTGTCGCGCAGGTGTCTGGATATCTAAAAATACGCTATCTTCTACTGCAACAAATTCGTGAGGAACGTTAGGTGGAAATACCATAATACCACCTGCTTTTAGAGCGTATTTCTTTCCATCTGAAAAGGCATCTAATTTTCCACTCTCAACTATATTAATTTGTTCATTCAGATGAAAATGTGCTGGCAATTTTGCTCCTTTTTTTAATGTCCATTCAATCATTGTACTTTGAGTACTCATAATAAAACGAAACCCAATATTATCCGTTATTTTTACTACTGGGATATTCGAAAAATCATAATATCCTGGTTTTAAATGATAATGGTTCTTTAAAACAGGGATTTCGGCACGTCCAGGTGCAGGTGTAGGGTTATCATCTGCGAATACTTGCATAGGAATGATAAAAGTGCAAAACATAAACAAATTTATAAATATTAATTTATACATAACTTTTCCTTTCAGTATTAAAGTCTTAAAAAAGCTTTGGTAACAATAAAAGGTATATATAAATAATATTTCTGTAAATATTTTTTGGGATTTTATTACAAAAAACCTTCTTATCCAATTATAATGATATATTAAAAGATTAAAATTTAAAAAATAGGTATAATTTAATTTATAAATATAAAATATGATCCTAACCCCCATTTCAAGTTGACACTTTTCCATCATGAAAAGGAGAGTCAATGGATAAATTAGCAGAGCCACGAAGGCGCTTAGGATATTATGAAAAGCGAGCAATATTAGAGGAACATTTTA